>NZ_MULM01000163.1:0-79888 GCF_002029345.1 Pseudomonas sp. VI4.1 | reverse complement strand
AGGCAACATTAATGTCGACTGACACACCGCATTCGCGAGCAAGCCCGCTCCCACAGGTTTCGGCGGAGTTTAAAAGATTGATTACACCAGTATCGAAGTACCCGTCATTTCGGCTGGTTTTTCCAGGCCCAGCAACATCAGCATGGTCGGCGCCACGTCTGCCAGCACGCCGCCTTCGCGAACCTTCAGGTCCCGCTTGCCGACATAAATGAACGGCACCGGCTCGGTGGTGTGGGCGGTGTGCGCCTGGCCAGTGGACTCGTCGGCCATTTGCTCGACGTTACCGTGGTCGGCAGTGATCAACGCTTCGCCGCCGACTTTTTCCAGCGCGTCGACGATGCGGCCGACGCACAGGTCCAGGCATTCAACGGCTTTGACGGCCGCGTCGAACACACCGCTGTGGCCAACCATGTCGCCATTGGCGTAGTTGACCACGATCACGTCATAACGCTGGTTGTCGATAGCGTCGACGATGCGGTCGGTGACTTCCGGTGCGCTCATCTCGGGCTGCAAGTCATACGTGGCGACTTTTGGCGACGGGATCAGGATGCGTTCCTCGCCCGGGAACGGTTCTTCACGACCGCCGGAGAAGAAGAAGGTCACGTGGGCGTATTTTTCTGTTTCGGCAATGCGTAGCTGGGTCTTGCCGTTTTTCGCCAGGTAATCGCCCAGCACGTTGTCCAGGCTGCCGGCGGCGAAAGCCGATGGCGCGGGGATGCTGGCGGCGTATTGGGTCAGCATGACGAAGCCGGCCAGTTTTGGCTGGCGCGCACGCTCGAACTCTTTGAAATCGTCTTCGACGAACACGCGGGTCAGTTCGCGGGCGCGGTCGGCACGGAAGTTCATGAACACCACGGCGTCGCCGTCTTCGACCTTGACCGGCTCACCAATGGAGGTGGCCTTGACGAACTCGTCGCTCTCGCCACGTTCGTAGGCAGCTTGCAGGCCTTCCTGGGCCGTGGCGGCATTGAATTCGCCATTGCCGTCGACGATCAGGTTGTAGGCCTGGGACACGCGGTCCCAGCGGTTGTCGCGGTCCATGGCGAAGTAACGGCCGACAATGCTGGCGATCCGGCCTTTGCCGAGGGCCTGGAAGGTCGCGTCGAGCAGTTCGATGGACGACTGGGCGCTTTTCGGTGGCGTGTCGCGACCGTCGAGGAAGGCGTGCAGGTAGATTTTTTCGGCGCCGCGCTTGTAGGCCAGTTCAGCCATGGCAACCAGATGATCCTGGTGGCTGTGAACGCCGCCATCGGACAGCAGGCCCATGAAGTGCACGGCTTTGCCGGCGGCAACGGCTTTATCCACCGCGGCGCAGATGGTCGGGTTCTCGAAGAACTCGCCGTCGCGGATCGATTTGGTCACGCGGGTGAAGTCCTGATACACCACGCGGCCGGCGCCGAGGTTCATGTGGCCGACTTCGGAGTTGCCCATCTGGCCATCCGGCAAGCCTACATCCATGCCGCTGCCCGAAATCAGGCCGTTCGGCACGGTGGCCCACAGGCGGTCCAGCACGGGCTTCTTTGCCGCAAAGATGGCGTTGGATTCAGGGCTCTCACTGTGACCGAAGCCGTCGAGAATAATCAGGACCAAAGGTTTAGGCGTGGTAGTCATGGATTCTACTCTGGCTTAAGTTAAAAAAGAGGGCGATGGAAAAGGGAGTGGCAGTTTAAAGCGAAGTTCCGGCGCCGTCACCGCCGGACGGGGTTTGGCCCACCATAGTGGCTGTGTATACTGGCCGACATTTTAACGCCCTGGAACCTCCTTCGATGGTTGCTCACCTGATTGAATTTGCCACTAACCACTATCTGCTCGTCGGTATCTTCGTCGTACTGCTGGCGTTGCTGATTGCCTATCAGATGCAAGGCGGCGGTCGCAGCCTGAGCACCGGTGAATTGACCGGGCTGGTCAACAAAGACGCAGGCGTGGTGATCGACATTCGTTCGAACAAAGATTTCGCCGCCGGTCACATTGTTGGTGCGTTGAACATTCCCCACGACAAACTGGCTGCTCGCGTCGGCGAGCTGGAAAAACACAAGGCCAAGACCATTATTCTGGTCGACGCCATGGGCCAGACGGCCGGCACGCATGCCCGCGAACTGGTGAAAGCCGGCTTCACTGCCGCCAAGCTGTCCGGCGGTATTTCCAGCTGGAAAGGCGACAACTTGCCGCTGGTGAAGTGACATGAGCAACGTCGTCGTCTATTCCAGCGATTACTGCCCTTACTGCTCGCGAGCCAAGTACCTGCTCGAGAACAAAGGCGTGGCCTTCGAAGAGATCAAGGTCGATGGCAAGCCGCAGGTGCGCGCCGCCATGGCTCAGAAAGCGGGGCGTACCTCCGTGCCGCAGATCTGGATCGGCAGCACTCACGTTGGCGGTTGTGATGATTTGTTTGCCCTTGAACGCGCGGGCAAGCTCGACGCGATGCTCAAGGCCTGAATGCCTTCCCTATAAGACCCCTAGATCAGAAAGGATCTGAGATGACTGACCAACAGAACACTGCAGCTAGCGAAGAAGAAACCGCACCGCAATTCTCCTTGCAGCGCATCTACGTACGTGACTTGTCCTTCGAAGCCCCGAAAAGCCCGGCGATCTTCCGCCAGCAGTGGGAGCCGAGCGTCGGTCTGGATCTGAACACCCGTCAAAAGGCGCTGGAAGGCGATTTCCATGAGGTCGTGCTGACCCTGTCGGTTACCGTGAAGAACGGTGAAAACGGCGAAGTGGCGTTCATCGCTGAAGTGCAGCAGGCCGGGATCTTCCTGATCAAGAACCTGGACGATGCTTCGATGAGCCACACCCTGGGTGCGTTCTGCCCGAACATCCTGTTCCCGTACGCGCGCGAAACCCTGGACAGCCTGGTAACCCGCGGTTCGTTCCCGGCGCTGATGCTGGCTCCGGTGAACTTCGATGCGCTGTATGCACAAGAGCTGCAACGCATGCAGGCGGCTGGCGAGACTCCGACCGTTCAATAAGCGGTCTGAGCTGCATCAAAAAAAGCGCCGTTACAGGCGCTTTTTTCATGGGGTAAACGAAATCGAGTGACCCATGAAGATCTTTGTAGGAGCTGGCTTGCCAGCGAAAGCGGTGTAACTGCCAGCGTAGGTGTTGACTGTTACGGCCTCTTCGCTGGCAAGCCCGCTCCTACAAGGGGTGGTGTTACTTGAATCCGAGCTGGCGCCAGCCTTCGTAGACGGCAACCGCCACGGTGTTCGACAGGTTCAGGCTGCGGCAGCCTTCACGCATCGGCAGTCGCAGGCGTTGTTCGCCGGGCAGGGCATCGAGCACCTCCGCCGGCAGGCCACGGCTTTCCGGGCCGAACAGGAACGCGTCGCCCTCGGCGAAGCTGGCATCGTGGAACGGCCGCGAACCCTTGGTCGTGAAGGCGAACAGCCGTGGATGGCCAAGGCTCTCCAGGCAGCTGGCGAGGTCTGCGTGACGCTGCAGGGTGGCATACTCGTGGTAATCGAGGCCGGCCCGGCGCAGGCGCTTGTCGTCCATCTCGAAGCCCAGCGGCTCGATCAAATGCAGGTGGCAGCCGCTGTTGGCGCACAGCCTGATAACGTTGCCGGTATTCGGCGGAATTTCTGGTTGGAAAAGGATGACGTGAAACATGCACGGCTCCGAAGGTAAAGATGACCGGCATTCTACGCCGCCAGTGGACAAGCGATCGAAACTATTCCCGCGGGTGATGGCGTCGCTGGCGATTGTCGGGGTGATGGTGGGGCTGATGATCGGTCGCCTGACCACTCCGGACCCCAGCGAACTGCAGCAAGTCGAGGTGACGGGTGACGGGCTGGTGGTGTGGTTCAACAATGAACCCAGGAGCCATGGCGAATTCGTCGACGGCAGCCTTGCGCTGTTGTTCGAGGCCGCCGGCAAGGCACGGCAGGGTCAGCTCAAGCTCAACGACAAGCGCGTGAACTGGCGAGTGCGTTCGAGTGATGGGGGGTTGTTGCTGACAGTGGTGGCGGCCCGGCCGCTGCAGGGCGAGTGGGCCGGTAGCGAGGTCGATGACCGCTGGCGGCTGGAGATCCATCTCCGAGAGCAATAAAAGAGGGAATCCCCGGCCTGCCTGTACCAAGGTTCCCAAAACGGGAGGGCTCATCGCCAGTGCGATGTAAGCCCGGTGTAAAGAGGGGAATCCCCGGCCTGCCTGTACCAAGGTCCCCGAAACCGGTGAGTGAATCGAATCACTGAATGGGCTATTGCAGGGGGCGTGCCAGGTTTTAACAAGTTGATACAGAAAGCCGCTTTGAAATGCTGAAAGCCCCGTAATTCGGGGCTTTCGTGTTTTTTCGATCGGGGTTCGATTGCGAAAGCAGGCGGGGTTTCAGATCAGTTGCCGTGCGCGATTGCGGTTCACGGTGCATTGCGGCGGTGCATTCGGGCCCCAAAAGCTTCGCGGGCAAGCCTCGCTCCTACAGGTCCCCGCGCCAATTTTTGAAATGGCGCAAATCCTGTAGAAGCGAGGCTTGCCCGCGAATCGATCTAGAGAGCGAGGAAGATCAAACGGTCTAATTAGCCCTCATCCCCCTCATCATCATCCCCACCATCAACCTTCATCCCCAATTCCTTGATCTTGCGCGTCAGGGTGTTGCGTCCCCAGCCCAGCAGCACGGCGGCATCGCGGCGGCGGCCCGCAGTATGTTTGAGGGCGGTCTCGATCATGATCCGTTCGAAAGCCGGCACAGCGCTGTCGAGCAGATTCGACTGGCCACGGGCCAGTGCCTGGTCAGCCCACTGGCGCAGCGCTTGCTCCCAGTTGGTCACTGGCGCCGAATCCTGCGGCAGGTTCAACAGCTCCGGCGGCAGGTCACTGATGTGCACTTCGCGTCCTGAAGCCATCACCGTGATCCAGCGGCAGGTGTTTTCCAGCTGGCGCACGTTGCCGCCCCACGGCAGGTTCTTCAGGTATTCCTCGGTTTCGCTTTTCAGCAGCTTGGGCTCCACCGCCAGTTCTTGCGCGGCGCGGCTGAGGAAGTGCTTGGCCAGGGTCGGGATGTCTTCGCGACGGTCCGACAGCCGTGGGATATGAATGCGGATCACGTTCAGGCGGTGGAACAAGTCTTCGCGGAATTTCCCTGCGTGCACCAGGGTTTCCAGATTCTGGTGAGTCGCGGCGATGATTCGCACATCGACCTTCACCGGCACATGACCGCCGACGCGGTAAAACTCACCGTCCGCCAGCACCCGCAACAAGCGAGTCTGAGTGTCCGCTGGCATGTCGCCGATTTCATCGAGGAACAGCGTACCGCCGTCAGCTTGTTCAAAACGCCCGCGACGCAGGTTGGCCGCACCGGTGAACGCACCTTTCTCATGGCCGAACAGCTCGGACTCCATCAGGTCTTTCGGGATCGCTGCCATGTTCAGCGCGATGAACGGTGAAGATGCCCGTGGGCTGTGACGGTGCAGGGCGTGGGCCACCAGTTCTTTACCGGTACCGGATTCGCCATTGATCAGCACGGTGATATTGGAATGGCTCAAGCGCCCGATGGCGCGAAACACTTCCTGCATCGCCGGCGCTTCACCGATGATTTCCGGGGTGCGGGTCAGCGCGACCGGGACTTCCAGGCCTTGCTGTTCCTGGGCGTGCTGGTTGGCGCGCTTGACCAGGGAAACCGCTTCGTCGACATCGAACGGCTTGGGCAGGTATTCGAACGCGCCGCCCTGATAGGACGCGACAGCGCTGTCCAGGTCGGAGTGCGCAGTCATGATGATCACTGGCAGCCGTGGGTGTTGTTCGCGAATCCGCGCCAGAAGGTCCAGGCCGCTGGCGCCGGGCATGCGGATGTCGGAGATGATCACATCCGGCTGCTGGCGCGCGAGGCGGCTCATCACGCCATCGGCGCTGTCGAAGCTTTGCGTGGTCATGCCTTCTTGCTGCAGGGCTTTTTCCAGGACCCAACGGATAGAACGGTCGTCATCGACGATCCACACGGTTTCACTACGGCTCATGTCGATGTGGCTCCTTGTTCCAGTGGCAGAAAGATCGAGAAGGTGGTGTGGCCTGGATGGCTGTCACATTCGATCAGGCCCTGGTGCTGGCTGATGATGTTCTGGGTAATGGCCAGGCCCAGCCCGGTACCGTCCGGGCGGCCGCTGACCATGGGAAAGAAGATGGTTTCCTGCAGCTCCGCGGGAATGCCCGGACCGTTGTCGATGATTTCGATCTTGGTCACCAGGCGATGGCGCACGTGGCCAATGGTGAACTGGCGCATGGCGCGGGTGCGCAAACTGATGCGGCCCAGGCGCAGCTCGTTCTGGGTGCTGATGGCCTGCATCGCGTTGCGCACGATGTTCAGCACGGCCTGGATCATTTGTTCGCGGTCGATCAACACGTCGGGAATGCTGGGGTCGTAGTCGCGCACCAAAGTGATGCAGCCCTGGCTTTCAGCCTCGACCAGTTGGCCGACGCGCTCGAGCACTTCATGAATATTGCACATGGCCAGGGACGGCAGTTTGTTGGAGCCGAGCATGCGATCGACCAGGTTTCGCAGGCGGTCGGCTTCTTCGATGATGACGTTGGTGTAGTCCCGCAAGCTTTCTTCCGGCAATTCCCGGGCGAGCAATTGCGCCGCGCCGCGAATCCCGCCCAGCGGATTCTTGATTTCGTGAGCGAGGCCGCGCACCAGCATCTTGCTGGTTTCCTGCTTCGACAGCTGCGCCTCTTCCTTGGTGATCCGCAACAGACGGTCCCGGGGGTGGACTTCCAGCAGCAGCATGGTGGCGCCGTTGGCCAGGATCGGTGTCACCGCGTAATCCACGGTGAGGGTCTGGCCGGTGAGGGCGGTGAGCATCGCTTCACGCTTGGTGAACGGGTGCGCCTGCTCGACCGCCTGGCGCAGGGAATTCAGCGCTTCGGGGGATTCGGTGAACAATTCGCTGATGAACTGCCCATGGCTGCGCTGACCGCTGATGGCCAGGAGCATCTCCGCCGCCGGGTTCATGTACTCAAGACGCAGTTGGGCATCGAGCAGGATGGTGGCGGTGGTCAGGTTGTCGAGTAGCAAACGGTGTAGTGCGTCGCTTATGGTCATCAGGACCTCTTTTGGAGCGGAGCGTGCGCAAGAAACAAGCGTTGGTACAAGGAAAATGCAAAAACCAAACCAAGGCTCCGAAAAGAAGCGTTTGAGGCCTGAAACAGACGTTTGACGCTCGCTTGCGTGGCGTTCTGCCAGCTTTGACGGGTATTTTCGAACCAAAATGGGGTGACGAGTGGGTATGGGGCAGCTTGTCGCCCCAATATAGTGCGCAAAGCTGAGCGAGGTTAGAAGAAAGGCAGGAAGGAATTTTTTTCTTCTTCGGGTTTGTCCTTGAGTGGACATTCCGGTCGTTGGCCGTAGTCAGCGAGCGCACAGGGTTTGACCTGGCGTTTCTGCGCGAGGGATATGCGCAGCATGTGGAATGGCTGATTGGCCGTGCGTTCGACGGTGCGGCCCTGTTCGTCGAGGATCTCCACGGACAGGTGATGACTGCCGCGGTCGACGTTGCTCAGGGGAAAGACCGGGCTGGGGCCGGGTTCGGCAACGGGCGCGCCGTCCAGCAGCAGGCGGAAGCGGTGACCGCGTTGCAAGCCGGGCTCGCTGGTGACGCTGACGATCAGTTCGCCGGCGCTGCTGCGGACAGTGGCGTCGGGCTCCGGGACCAGCACTCGCAGCATGTCGTAGTGCAAAGGTGCCTTGGCTTCGGTCTTTTTACCTGCAGCGACGGGGGTTGCGGCGGTCGGATGGGCTGACATGCGATTACTCGGGGCAATCGGCACTCGCTTGGCGTTGCCTGCGCCTGGCCGGTCGGTGAAGACCCGATTGCCCTGGGCGTCGATGTAGGTGAACACGTCGGCCGCTACGGGCAGGGCGATCCAGCATGCGATCAACAGCCAGCGCCTCACGGCTTATGCACCCGTTGTACGGTGAAGGTCACGCTCGGGCTCTGCTGGACGATATTTTGCCCGTCGATGACCTGCACCGCGAGGCTGTGCAAGCCACGATCAATGTTCACCAGCTGCAGGATCGGCACATTGCTGGGTTGGCCGTAGGGTTGGTCGTCCAGCAACAGCCTGAACAAATGCGGACCTTGCAGGCGTGGCTTGATCAATACGTTGACGGTGAAGGTGCCGTTGTTGGCGCGCAGGGCTTCGGTGGTCGGCAGGCCGGTCAACTCCAGCACCTCGTAGGTACTGCGAGGCTGCTCGCGGCTGGCGGCGTCGGCAGGTGGCGCGGGTGCGCTTGGCGTCAGCGGCTCGACACTGTTGAGCGGCGGCAGCTCGACCGGCTGCGCCTTCACGCCGTCGGGCGGTTGGTTGCTGTAGGCGGTGTTGCCGTTGGCGTCGGTGTACTTATAGATCTGCGCTGCGGCGGGCAGGGCGATCAGCAACAGGATGAATGGAAGACAACGACCCATAAAATCGACCAGAAACGAAAGTGTTGGGGTGCAGCATAGGTCAGGGGTGGTGGTTGACCCAAGTTGTAAGCATTTTGGAATGTATTCATATCTCCCAAAACACTGCAGTTCCCTGTGGGAGCGGGCTTGCCCGCGAAGGCGCCGGCACATCCAACATCAATGTGTCAGATAGTCCGCTTTCGCGGGCAAGCCCGCACAGGGGTTCTTCGTCGATCGTGGAATCGTGGGCATAAAAAAGGCCTCCCGAAGGAGGCCTCTCTTTTGTCACGCCGCGTGTCGCAGCGCTACCGGATCAGCAGCTGTAGTACAGCTCGTATTCCAGTGGGTGTACGAAGGTACGTACCTTGATTTCTTCTTCGCTTTTCAGGGCGATGTAAGCGTCGATGAAGTCGTCGCTGAAAACGCCGCCTTTGGTCAGGAACGCACGACCTTTGTCCAGCTCTTCCAGGGCTTCTTTCAGACTGCCGCAAACTTGTGGGATCTCTTTCGCCTCTTCAGGCGGCAGGTCGTACAGGTTTTTGTCAGCAGCGTCGCCAGGGTGAGTCTTGTTCTGGATGCCGTCCAGGCCGGCCATTACCAGGGCAGCGAAGGCCAGGTACGGGTTGGCTGCCGGATCCGGGAAGCGAGCTTCGATACGGCGAGCGCGAGGGCTGGACACGTAAGGAATACGGATCGAAGCGGAACGGTTGCGAGCCGAGTAGGCCAGCATCACTGGCGCTTCGAAACCTGGGACCAGACGCTTGTAGGAGTTGGTCGACGGGTTGGTGAAGCCGTTCAGGGCCTTACCGTGCTTGATGATGCCGCCGATGAAGTACAGGGCAGTGTCGGACAGGCCGGCATAACCTTCGCCAGCGAAGGTGTTCTTGCCATCTTTGGCGATGGACAGGTGAACGTGCATACCCGAACCGTTATCGCCGTACAGCGGCTTAGGCATGAAGGTCGCGGTGCGGCCGTATGCGTCGGCAACGTTGTGTACGCAGTACTTCAGGGTCTGAACTTCGTCAGCCTTGGCTACCAGGGTGTTGAACTTCACACCGATTTCGTTCTGGCCGGCAGTCGCCACTTCGTGGTGGTGAACTTCGATGACCAGGCCCATTTCTTCCATGGCGTTGCACATGGAGGTACGGATTTCGTGGTCGTGGTCGAATGGCGGAACAGGGAAATAGCCGCCTTTGACGCCTGGACGGTGGCCGCGGTTGCCGCCTTCCACGTCCTGGTCGGACATCCACGAACCTTGTTCGGAGTAGATTTTGAACATGGAGCCGGAGATATCGGACTTGAACTTCACTTCGTCGAAGATGAAGAATTCAGGCTCTGGACCAACGAATACGGTGTCGCCGATACCGGTCGACTTCAGGTATTCCTCGGCACGCTTGGCGATCGCACGTGGGTCACGGTCGTAGCCTTGCATGGTCGAAGGCTCGATCACGTCGCAGACCAGGATCAGGGTCGGCTCTTCGGTGAAAGGGTCGAGAACGGCAGTGCTGTCGTCCGGCATCAGGATCATGTCGGAGGCTTCGATGCCTTTCCAGCCAGCGATGGAGGAACCGTCGAACATTTTGCCTTCTTCGAAGAAAGCGTCATCCAGCGCGTCGCGAGCCGGCATGGTCACGTGGTGCTGAGTGCCTTTGGTGTCCGTGAAGCGCAGATCAATCCACTTGACGTCATGATCTTTGATGAGTTGAACCGACTTCGACATAGTGTCCTCCGGGTGGATTCGGGCTTGGGTAGTGGATGCCCTTGGAATGTGGGTGATGCCGGCGCGAATACTCTGCCAAGGCAACCTGCCTCACAAGGGAGCAAATTGCATGCCAGTGCCCCATCATGGTTTTTTTGCCCCAATATCACGCTTATAAAGGCTTGATCAGTCAGAAAGAACAAATTCACGCCCTGTAATGTGGCGCTCAATTCAATAAATGACCTGTTTTGGTGCGCGACAAACCTTCTGTAGATTAACTGGTTAAACCTTGAGCAATTTCCGCTATAATCCGCGCCCCCCTTTTTCGGCTGGCCCAGCGCGCGCTGTTTTCATGAAACTAATCGTAAAAGTCTTTCCCGAGATCACCATCAAGAGCCGCCCGGTACGGATGCGTTTCATCCGCCAGTTGGCCAAAAACATCCGTACCGTGCTCCGCGACCTGGACCCGGCTGTGGTGGTGAACGGTGTGTGGGACAATCTCGAGCTCGAAACCCGCGTCAGCGAGCCCAAGGCCCTGAAGGAGATGACCGAGCGCCTGAGCTGCATGCCGGGTATCGCGCATTTCCTGCAGGTCGACGAATACCCGTTGGGCGATTTCGACGACATCGTTGCCAAGTGCAAGCAGCACTTCGGCGAGTCGCTGGCCGGGAAAATCTTTTCGGTGCGCTGCAAGCGGGCCGGCAAGCATGAATTCAGCTCGATGGACGTCGAGAAATACGTCGGCAGCCAACTGCGTCGTCAGTGCGGCGCCGCCGGAATTTCGCTGAAAGAGCCGGAAATCGAAGTCCGCATCGAAATTCGCGACAAACGGTTGTTCGTGATCCACAACCAGCACAACAGCATCGGCGGTTATCCGCTGGGTGCCCTGGAACAGACGCTTGTACTGATGTCCGGCGGCTTCGATTCCACCGTTGCCGCCTACCAGATCATGCGCCGTGGGCTGATGAGCCATTTCTGCTTCTTCAATCTGGGCGGGCGTGCCCATGAACTGGGCGTCATGGAGGTCGCGCATTTCATCTGGAAGAAGTACGGAAGCTCCCAACGCGTGTTATTTGTCAGTGTGCCGTTCGAGGAAGTACTGGGAGAAATTCTCGGGAAAGTCGATAACAGTCATATGGGCGTAGTTTTGAAGCGTATGATGTTGCGCGCTGCTTCCCGTATTGCCGATCGGCTGGAAATCGAAGCGCTGGTCACCGGTGAAGCGATTTCCCAGGTGTCGAGCCAGACGCTGCCGAACCTGTCCGTGATCGACTGCGTGACCGACAAGCTGGTCTTGCGTCCGCTGATCGCCAGTCACAAGCAGGACATCATCGACTTGGCTAACGAAATCGGTACCGCCGACTTCGCCAAGCACATGCCGGAATATTGCGGGGTCATCTCGGTGAACCCCAAGACCCACGCCAAGCGTCCACGCGTGGAGTACGAAGAACAGCAGTTCGACATGGCAGTCCTTGAGCGTGCGCTCGAGAACGCCAAGCTGGTGCCGATCGATCGAGTGATCGACGAATTGGGCCAGGATTTGCAGATCGAAGAAGTCAGCGAAGCACTGGCCGGTCAGATCATCATCGACATCCGTCATCCGGATGCCGCTGAAGACGAGCCGATGGAACTCGCTGGCATTGAGGTACAGACGATGCCGTTTTATGCATTGAACGCTCGTTTCAAGGAACTGGACCCTACTCGCCAGTACCTGCTGTATTGCGACAAAGGCGTGATGAGTCGCCTGCATGCCCACCATTTGCTCAGTGAGGGGCATGCCAATGTGCGCGTTTATCGACCGAGCTAAGAGCCCGGGGCTGTATGCCTGTGGCCTGCGTCACCGGCCCCCCGACTCTGCCGTCAAGCTGTAACGGCAAGGCCTGACTCTACTGTAAATCGCTGCCAAGACTTGTCAGCACACCGAATCCTCTGATCGAGATACACAAGTGATCGAAAATCTACGCAACATCGCCATCATTGCTCACGTTGACCATGGTAAAACCACCCTGGTAGACAAACTCTTGCGTCAATCCGGCACCCTGGAGCGCAACGAGCTCAACGACGAGCGCGTGATGGACTCCAACGACCAGGAGAAAGAGCGCGGTATTACCATTCTGGCGAAAAACACCGCCATCAACTGGAACGGCTACCACATCAACATCGTGGACACCCCGGGCCACGCCGACTTCGGCGGCGAAGTTGAACGCGTTATGTCGATGGTCGACTCCGTTCTGCTGCTGGTTGACGCTCAAGACGGCCCTATGCCGCAAACCCGTTTCGTGACCAAGAAGGCTTTCGAAGCCGGCCTGCGTCCAATCGTGGTGATCAACAAGGTTGACCGTCCAGGCGCGCGTCCGGACTGGGTTCTGGACCAGATCTTCGACCTGTTCGACAACCTCGGTGCTACCGAAGAACAGCTGGACTTCAAAGTCGTCTACGCCTCGGCCCTGAACGGCATTGCCGGTCTGGAACACACCGACATGGCTGAAGACATGACCCCGCTGTACCAGTCGATCGTCGACAACGTACCGGCGCCGAAAGTTGACCGTGACGGTCCGTTCCAGATGCAAATCTCGGCACTGGACTACAACAGCTTCCTGGGCATCATCGGCGTTGGCCGTATCGCTCGTGGTCGCGTCAAGCCGAACACCCAGGTTGTAGCGATCGATGCCGACGGCAAGCGCCGTAACGGTCGTATCCTGAAGCTGATGGGTCACCACGGCCTGCACCGTGTAGACGTTGACGAAGCAGCTGCCGGCGACATCGTCTGCATCAGCGGCTTCGATTCGCTGTTCATCTCCGACACTCTGTGCGACCCACTGAACGTCGAAGCGATGAAGCCGCTGACCGTTGACGAACCAACCGTTTCGATGACCTTCCAGGTTAACGACTCGCCGTTCTGCGGCCGTGAAGGCAAGTTCGTCACCAGCCGTAACATCAAAGAGCGTCTGGACAAGGAACTGCTCTACAACGTTGCCCTGCGCGTTGAAGAAGGCGACACCGCCGACAAGTTCAAAGTGTCTGGCCGTGGCGAGCTGCACTTGTCCGTACTGATCGAAACCATGCGTCGCGAAGGCTTCGAAATGGGTGTTGGTCGTCCGGAAGTGATCATCCGCATGGTTGACGGCGTCAAGCACGAACCGTACGAAAACGTGACCATCGACCTGCCGGAAGAATCGCAAGGTTCGATCATGGAACAGATCGGTATCCGTAAAGGCGACCTGACCAACATGGTTCCGGATGGCAAGGGCCGTGTGCGCCTTGAGTACAACATCCCGGCACGTGGCCTGATCGGTTTCCGTAACGAGTTCCTGACTCTGACTTCGGGCGCTGGCATCCTGACCTCGATCTTCGACCGTTACGACGTGATGAAGTCCGGCGACATGTCCGGCCGTCAGAACGGCGTGCTGGTATCGGTAGCTACCGGTAAGGCGCTGACTTACTCGCTGGAAACCCTGCAAGCTCGCGGCAAACTGTTCCTGGGTCACGGCGAGGACGTGTACGAAGGTCAAATCGTCGGCATCAACAGCCGCGACAACGACTTGGGCGTCAACCCAACCAAAGGCAAGAAGCTCGACAACATGCGTGCTTCGGGTAAAGACGAAACCATCGCTCTGGTTCCGCCTATCCGCTTCACCCTGGAGCAGGCTCTGGAATTCGTTCAAGAAGACGAATTGTGCGAAGTCACTCCTAAGTCCATCCGTCTTCGCAAGAAGATCCTGGGCGAAAGCGAGCGTACCCGCGCTGCCAAGAAAAGCAGCAACTGAGTTTCGACTTAGTTAGCAGCTAAAAAAACGCCCCCGGATCGCGAGATCCAGGGGCGTTTTTTTTATGTCTGGGGTTTGTGTGGTGTTTGTTCTGGCCCCTTCGCTGCAAGCCAGCTCCTGCAGGGGTGGTGTTGGACCCAGATTCTGTGAACACCACCAATCCCTGCGGGAGCGGGCTTGCCAGCGAAGGGGCCCGCTCAGGCAGCGAGATTCCGGATCAGAATTTCTCGAGGGTCCGACGGCTCTCGCTGGTCTCACGCGCCACTTCTTTGGGCTTGTACGCGCAATACCCCGGCCGCGGCCCGATTTTCGGGTGATTACGGCAAGTATCCGGGCGCTTTTCATAAATAGTGCACAGACGGCTCTTACGATCCAGGTACAGGCAATCGTTGTTGCTCATGCGCTGGAGGGTGAAGATCTCGGACTTCTGGTTGTAGCGCTCGACGATCCCTTCCTTCTGCAAGCGCTTGGCGATGTTCTTCGCTGGCTCGCCGCGCTCGAATTCGTCGACAATACCGATACGGATCAGATCCTTGATCTTGACCTCGACCGGCAGCGTGCAGCAACTGGACACGCAGGAACCGCACATCGGCGCAGAGTACTTGGCCCAGGTATCGAGGCGATCGATCTCCGCGGCGGCGATCAGGTTGGACTTCATCATCGATTGTTACCAGCGTGTGCATCAGGGCGCGCGATCATACCGGGACTGGTGGATTTTTGAACAACCTTTCGCCAGTTTTTTTCATGAATTGTCCAATGAGCGCTGTATTCCGGCACGGGCCCTGCATTCTTTCCGGTGCGCGACAAGGTAATGTGGATCTATCTCACACTAACGGGGAAAACTGCCGAACCAGAGTTCCAACGACCTGTCTGACCGTCTAGGCTCAACTATTCCACGCTCGCCCGAGGTCCTATTGATGACTCAAGAACCACTTGTTCGCGAAGCCGAGGTGGCCGCATTTCGCGACGCCGTCTTGACCAAGCTCACCTATGCGGTGGGCAAAGACCCGGATCACGCCTTCGACCACGACTGGTTCGAGGCCATAGCCCTGGCAGCGCGCGATCACATGGTCGAGCACTGGATGGATCACACCCGGCAGATCTACCGCAAAGGTCAGAAACGGGTTTACTACCTCTCCCTGGAATTTCTTATTGGCCGGCTGCTCTACGACAGCCTCAGCAACCTCGGCCTGCTGGATGTGGCCCGCGAGGCCATGACCGAACTCGGCGTCGACCTTGAGCGCATCCGCCTGCTGGAGCCCGATGCGGCCCTTGGCAACGGTGGCCTCGGTCGTCTGGCCGCGTGCTTCATGGAAAGCATGTCGACCCTCGGCATCGCCGGGCACGGCTACGGCATTCGTTATGAGCACGGCTTGTTCCGTCAGGCCATCGTCGATGGCTGGCAGCAGGAACAGACCGAACACTGGCTGGATTTCGGCAACCCGTGGGAGTTCGAGCGGCCGGAGGTGGTTTATCCGATCGGTTTTGGCGGCAGCGTCGAAACCGTCACTGACGAAACAGGCAAATCCAAGCAGGTCTGGACCCCGGCGGAAACCGTGCGCGCGATTGCCTACGACACCCCGGTGGTCGGCTGGCGCGGGGCGAGCGTCAACACGCTGCGCCTGTGGCGTGCCCGCGCCATGGAAGATTTGCACCTGGAGCGCTTCAACGCCGGTGACCACTTGGGCGCCGTGGCTGAAGTTGCCCGGGCCGAAAGTATTTCCCGGGTACTCTACCCGGCCGACAGCACCGAAGCCGGCCAGGAACTGCGCCTGCGCCAGGAATACTTCTTCGTCGCCGCGTCCTTGCAGGACTTGCTGCGCCGCCATCGCAACATGCACACCTCGGTCCTGACCCTGGGCGACCACGCGGCCATCCAGCTCAACGACACTCACCCCTCGATCGCCGTGGCCGAGCTGATGCGCCAGCTGGTCGACGTGTACGACGTGGCGTGGGACGCCGCCTGGCAGGTCACCGTCGACACGCTGTCCTACACCAACCACACGCTGTTGCCGGAAGCGCTGGAAACCTGGCCGGTCGGGTTGATGGAGCGCATGCTGCCGCGGCACATGCAGATCATTTACCTGATCAATGCCCAGCACATCGACTCGCTGAGGGCCAAGGGCGTCCATGACTTCGAAGTGCTGCGGGCGGTGTCGCTGATCGAAGAAGACAACGGCCGTCGTGTGCGCATGGGTAACCTGGCGTTCCTCGGTTCCCACAGTGTCAACGGCGTATCCGCGCTGCACACGCAACTGATGCGCAAAACCGTGTTCTCCGAGCTGCACAAGCTCTACCCGGAGCGGATCAACAACAAGACCAACGGCATTACCTTCCGCCGCTGGCTGTACCAGGCCAACCCCGAACTGACCTCGATGATGGTCGATGCCCTCGGCCCGGATCTGCTCAATAACGCTGAAGAGCGCTTGCGCGACCTGGAACCCTTTGCCGAGAAAGCCGCGTTCCGCAAGGCGTTTGCCGACCAGCGCCTGCACAGCAAGAAAACTCTGGCGTTTATCATCCACGAGCGGCTGGGGGTGGCGGTCAACCCGGCGGCGATGTTCGACGTACAGGTCAAGCGGATCCACGAATACAAACGGCAGTTGCTGAACCTGCTGCACACCGTCGCGCTCTATCAGGCGATTCGCGCAGAGCCGGAAGTCGACTGGGTACCGCGGGTGAAGATCTTCGCCGGCAAGGCCGCAGCCAGTTATCACCAGGCCAAGCTCATCATCAAGTTGACCAACGACATTGCCCGGGTCGTGAACAACGACCCGACCGTGCGCGGCTTGCTCAAAGTGGTGTTCCTGCCCAACTACAACGTCAGCCTGGCGGAAAGCATCATTCCGGCGGCGGATTTGTCGGAGCAGATTTCTACCGCGGGCTTCGAGGCGTCGGGCACCAGCAACATGAAGTTCGGCCTCAACGGTGCGTTGACCATCGGCACCCTGGACGGGGCCAACGTGGAAATGTGCGAGTTCATTGGCGCCGAACACATGTTCATCTTCGGCCTCAGCGCCCAGCAGGTCGAGGCGCGCAAGCAGAACCACGAGTTTAATGCGACGCCGGATATCGCCGCGTCCCACCGCCTGAATGACGTGCTGCAGGCCATTCGCGGCGGCGTGTTCTCGCCGGATGATCCGTCGCGTTATACCGGGCTGATCGATTCGCTGATCGACTACGACCGTTTCCTGGTCTGCGCCGACTTCGATTCCTACTGGGACGCGCAGATGCGCGTTGAAGCCCATTGGCACGATTCCCAGGCATGGTGGCGTTCGGCGGTATTGAACACCTCCCGGATGGGCTGGTTCTCTTCCGACCGGACCATTCGCGAGTACGCCACGGATATCTGGAAAGCGCTGGAGTAAGCCTTCGTTCGGGTCGATATAATGTCGCCCCGGAAAAGATCGCAGCCTTCGGCAGCTCCTACAGTCGGCGTTCACCTGACATCGGGTGAATGCGGTCGGTGCAGGCGCTGCCGGACGCTGCGATCTTTGCTGTACGGGCTGCGCTAATCTTCTTTGATTGGCCACTGCGCTTAGGGATATCGACCATGCAATGGATGTTCATGCTGATTGGCCTGGTGCTGGGCTGGATGCTCGACGAGTCGTTCAGCGATGCGCTGTTGGGCGCATTGCTCGGGTTGGGGATCGGCCAGGCCATTTGCATCGGCCGTCTGGGTTCACAGGCCGCCGAGCAACGCTTGCTGCTTGAAAAGGCACAGGTTGCACTGCATGCGGTCGAGCAGCGTCTGGTCATGTTGGAGGTGTCAGGCGTCAAATCGGCTGAAGTCCGCGAGCCCGCTCCGTCCGCTGAAATCATTGTCGATGATGTTTCTGCCCAACCCCCCGAATTGATCTGGGAACTCCCGCCCGAACTCGAACCGATATCGGTTGCGGCCACCGAAACCAGGCCCCCGCCGCCCGTCGATGCCTGGAAACCCGAGCCGGTTGCCCGCAAACCGCATCAATCGGCCATCCCTCGCGACCCCGATTTGATCGAACGCGCTATCAGCGTCGTCCGCGCCTGGCTGTTCGGCGGCAACACCGTCCTGCGAGTCGGCGTGGTGCTGTTGTTCCTTGGCCTGGCATTTCTACTGCGTTATGCCACCGAAGGCATGGTGGTGCCGATTGAGTTGCGTTACGTCGGCGTCGCGACGGCGGCATTGGTCCTCCTGGGGTTGGGTTGGTGGCTCAGGGCGCGCAACAGCCAATACGCACTGGTGCTGCAAGGCACCGGGATCGCGGTGTTGTACCTGACCGTGTTTGCCGCGATGCGCCTGCATCCGCTGCTCGATCCATCGACGGCGTTGGCTCTGCTGGTCGCGGTGACGCTGTTCTCGGCGACTCTGGCCATTACCCAGGACGCTTTGGGGCTGGCTGTCGCTGCGGCACTCGGCGGTTTCGCGGCGCCTATCCTGACGTCCACCGGCGTCGGCAATCACGTTGTGCTGTTCAGTTACTTCGCCTTGCTCAATGCCGGCATCCTCGCCATCGCCTGGTTCAAGGCCTGGCGTTTGCTCAACCTGATCGGTTTTGTCGGCACCTTCGGCATCGGTTTGGCCTGGGGCCTGCGCGCCTATGCACCGGACCTGTTGTGGAGCACCGAGCCGTTCCTGATTCTGTTCTTCCTGATGTACCTGGCCATCGGCCTGCTATTTGCCCGGCGCAAGCTGCTGGAGAGGGCTGACGCGGCCGGGGATGACAGCCGCGAGGCGCTGCCGCGCCGGTCGTCGCGCAAGGGTGACTATGTCGACGGCACCTTGCTGTTCGGCCCGCCGCTGGTGGGCTTCGGCTTGCAGTTCGCGCTAGTGCGGCACCTGGATTTCGCCGCGGCGTTCAGTGCGTTGGTGTTGGGCATGATCTACATGGGGCTCGCCCGATGGCTGAACGGGGGGCGGACCTTGCTGCTGGCGCAAACCTGTCTGGCGCTGGGTGTGATCTTCGCCACCCTGGCGATTCCGCTGGGGCTCGACGCCCGCTGGACGGCTGCCGCCTGGGCAGTGGAAGGTGCGGGGATTTTCTGGCTCGGCCTGCGTCAGCAACGACCGCTGGCCCGGGCCTTTGCCCTGCTGCTGCAACTGGGTTCGGCGCTGGCGTTCCTCGGTGAACTGCGCATGGGCGCGAGCAGCCTGCTGGGCGGGGCGCCGCTGGGGGCGTTGATGCTCGGCGGGGCGTTGTTGTTCAGCTTCTATCAATTGCGCAGCGCATTGCCTGGACAGGCTTCGCAGTGGGAGCGTAAAGGGTTGCCAGTGCTGGCCAGCCTCGGTCTGGCCTTTCTGTACTTGCTGGCACCGCTGTTTTTCTTCACCCAAGGTACGGCGATCAGTTGGGCGCTGGCGGGGTTGGCGACGCTGTTTGTCGGCTTGCGTCTGCAATCCTGGACGATCCTGTTCAACGCTTTTGCCGTGCAATTACTGGGCGGCGCGGCGTTCCTGCTGGCCGGACCTGATCTGTTCGGGCCGTTGGCCGGCGAAGGTCTGCGCCCCTTGGCCCATGGCGGTTTCTGGACCCCGTGGGTGCTGGGCCTGGCCGCGATGGTCGGGGCTTGGCGGTTGCAGTTCGGCAACCCTGCCTCGGCGCTCGATACATCGAGTGTGCAGCGTTTGTCCGACGTGTTGCTGGTGTGGGGCGCGCTCTGGTGGGCGCTGGCGTGGATCGGTGAAGTGCTGCGGTTTGCCCCTGTGAATGTGCAAGCGACGTTATTGCTGTGGGTCGCGGCGATCAGTGTCGCCTTGTGGGCAATGTTGGCGCTGCGTCTGAAATGGCCGTCATTGGGATTGCTCTGCACCGTGCTGATGCCCGCCGCCGGCCTGGTTTTGCTGGCGGCTTGGCACTCGCGTTATCACCCGGCTGCCAATATCGCCTGGTTAGCCTGGACGGCGGTGTTCGTTGTGCATTTCATTTCCCTGCGGCGTCTGGCGCCAATGTTGCCGGCGCGTCCCCTGAGCACCGCGCATGTCCTAGGCTGTTGGCTGCTGATCGGAGTACTCGCGCTGGAGTTGCGCTACGGCTTGATGGTGTTGTCCGAGCACTACAACGCCTGGCGCTGGTTGGGTTGGGCAATGCTGCCAAGCCTGTATCTGGTGCTCGCGGCTGCGCCCCGTGCCTGGCCTTGGCCGGTGTCGGCTTATCCCCGGGAATACCGTCTGTACGCGGCAGCCCCCCTGGCATTGTTGATGCTCGGCTGGTTCTGGCTGGCGAACGTCGTCAGTGATGGCACTGCCGAGCCGCTGCCCTATGTGCCACTGATCAACCCCCTGGAGTCAGGCCTGCTGTTCGCGCTGTTCGGCGTCTACGTCTGGTCACGCAGCGCGGTGACGCAATGGGCGATTCGCAAGGATTACGCCGCGCAAGCCGCGCGGCTGATCGCCGGGGTTTCGCTGTTTGCATTCTTTACTGCGCTGGTGATGCGCACCGCCCACCACTGGGGCGATGTGCCATTCGAACTGGATGCCTTGCTCGACTCCATGCGGGTTCAGGCCGGCCTCTCCATCGTCTGGACCTTGATCGCCCTGAGCCTGATGATCGGCGGTCATCTGCGCCATCGCCGCGAGGTCTGGCTGATCGGTGCGGCGCTGATCGGCGTAGTGGTGGCCAAGCTGTTCTTTGTCGAATTGAGCAACCGCGGCGGGCTGGCACGGATCGTGTCGTTTATCGGGGTGGGTGTCTTGCTGTTGGTGGTCGGTTATTTCGCCCCGTTGCCGCCCAGGCGCGTTGATGCTGTGCCTGATCCTGCAAAACCGGCCCCGCAAACCGAAGGCGTGTCGTCTTGAGTGGACAAATGTACGCATTCCAATGGAGGCGCGAACCTGCTGCTAAAGGCGATTTATCTGGCGGAAAAGACGCCGGTTTCGAACTACGCTCATCCGGGGGCATGAACTCTATTGGGTGTAACACGTCTGATAGGAGGAAATGCGCCCCGACTCGCGTTAAACTGCGCGGGTTTTCAGCCCCCCCATTCCACCGGAGCCTTCCATGTCCCGCGTTACCTTGAGTCGCTATTTGATTGAGCAGACCCGTAGCAACAACACCCCTGCCGATCTGCGTTTCCTGATCGAAGTGGTGGCGCGTGCTTGCAAAGAGATCAACCACGCCGTGTCCAAAGGCGCCCTCGGTGGTGTTCTGGGCAGCATGGGCACTGAAAACGTTCAAGGTGAAGTGCAGAAAAAACTCGACGTGATCTCCAACGAGATCCTGCTCGAAGCCAACGAATGGGGCGGTCACCTGGCCGGCATGGCGTCCGAAGAAATGGACAACGCCTACCAGATCCCGGGCAAATACCCGAAAGGCGCGTACCTGCTGGTGTTCGACCCGCTGGACGGTTCGTCGAACATCGATATCAACGCGCCGGTCGGCACGATCTTCTCGGTACTGCGTTGCCCGAACGAATACCTGAGCCAGAACGAGCCCTTGAACGAAAAGGCTTTCCTGCAGCCAGGCACCGAACAAGTGGCTGCCGGTTACGCGATCTATGGTCCACAGACCATGTTGATCCTGACTCTGGGCGACGGCGTGAAAGGCTTCACCCTGGACCGTGAAATGGGCAGCTTCGTGCTGACTCACGAAGACATCAAGATCCCGGAAACCACCCAGGAATTCGCGATCAACTCGTCCAACCAGCGTCACTGGGAAGCGCCGGTACAACGCTACGTCAGCGAACTGCTGGCTGGCGAAGAAGGCCCGCTGAAAAAGAACTACAACATGCGCTGGGTCGCGGCGATGGTCGCCGATGTGCACCGCATCCTGACCCGTGGTGGCTTGTTCATGTACCCACGCGACAGCCGCGAGCCGTCCAAGCCGGGCAAGCTGCGTCTGATGTACGAAGCCAACCCGATGTCGTTCCTGGTTGAACAGGCCGGCGGCGCTTCCACCGATGGCCATCAGCGCATCCTCGACATCAAGCCCGACGGCTTGCACCAGCGTGTCGCGGTGTTCCTCGGTTCGAAAGAAGAAGTCGCACGCGTCACGGCTTACCACAAGGAATAAACCATGACCGCGCCCTGGCAGCCGTTGCTCGAGTGGTGGTTCGGTACGTTCGAATCCCCCAGCGAAATAGCGGCTGACAAGGGCAGGTTATGGTTTGGCAAACGCGACAGCCAGGACCTCGAAGCGCGGACGCGTTTCGGGGGCTGGGTCGAGCAGGCACTGGCCGGCGGATTGACCGAGTGGGCGCAACGTCCCGATGGTTGGCTGGCCCTGGTGTTGTTGCTCGATCAACTGCCGCGGATGATCTTTCGCGACTCTCCAAAATCCTTTTCCGGCGATCTCAGGGCCCAGGCGCTGGTGGCGCAAGGCATTGCTGCGGATTTCGACCGGCAGTTGCGGCCTATCGAGCGGGTGTTCATCTACCTGGTGTTCGAGCACTGCGAGAATCTGGCGGTGCAGAATGAAGCCGTTTCCAGGTACATCGATCTGGTTGCGCAACAGCCGGAGTCCGATCGGACACTGTTCAACGATTACCTGGACTATGCCGAGCAGCATCAGCAGGTGATTGCGCGGTTTGGGCGGTTTCCGCACAGGAATGCGGTGTTGGGAAGGGAGTCTACTGCTGAGGAGTTGGCGTTTCTCTCCAGGCCGGGCTCTCGGTTTTAGTTTTCGATTGCTGCTGATGCCGCCTTCGCGGGCAAGCCTCGCGCCTACAGGGCTAGTGCAGTATTTGATACCGCGCATAACCTGTAGGAGCGAGGCTTGCCCGCGAAGAGGCCGATTCAGACACTAGATCCTGAAACTGCCCACCAACTGTTTAAGCCGCGCCGCCTGCTGCTCAAGATCGGAACACGCACGCAAGGTCGCCTGCAAGTTCTCCACCCCTTCCTGATTCAGCGTGTTGATCTCGGTAATGTCGACGTTGATCGACTCCACCACGGCCGTCTGCTCTTCCGTCGCCGTCGCCACCGACTGGTTCATCCCGTCGATCTCGCCGATGCGCGCAGTGACGCTGCCCAGGCGTTCGCCAGCCTGATTGGCGATGCCGACGCTGCTTTCGCTCTGGCGCTGGCTGTCGGTCATGATGCTGACCGCTTCCCGGGCGCCCACTTGCAGTTCCTCGATCATCTTCTGCACTTGCTGCGCCGAATCCTGAGTGCGATGGGCGAGGTTGCGCACTTCGTCGGCGACCACGGCAAACCCGCGTCCGGCTTCGCCCGCACGCGCCGCTTCAATGGCTGCGTTGAGCGCCAACAGGTTGGTCTGCTGCGAGATGCTGGTGATCACTTCCAGAATCTGCCCGATGTTGACCGTGTTGCTGTTGAGCGTCTCGATGTTGCCGCACGAATCGCTGATCTTCGCCGAGAGCTGTTGCATCGCCGCGATGGTTTTATCCACCACTTGCTGACCATCCTCGGCCAGGCTGCGGGCATCGCTCGAGTGCTGGGAGGCGAGGGCGGCGTTCTGGGCGATTTCCTGGGCGGCAGCGCCCAATTCGTTGATGGCCGCGGCGACGCTGCTGGTGCGCGAGGCTTGCTGATCGGAGTTGAACATCGACGAGTTCGACGCGGCCACCACCCGCAAGGCCACTTCGTTGACCTGGCCGGTCGCCGAGGCCACTTCCCGAATCGAGCTGTGGATACGTTCGACAAAACGGTTGAACGAGGTGCCCAGCGCGCCGAATTCGTCATGGCCGTGGATGGTCAGGCGTTTGGTCAGGTCGCCTTCGCCTTCGGCGATGTCATGCATCGCGCGACCCATGGTCAACAGCGGCTGCATCAGGAAGCTGATCAACATACCCAGCAGCGCGATGATGATCACCACCGCGATCACCATGGCAATGATCGCCGAGGTGCGAAATTCGCTGAGCATCGCGAAGGCGGTTTCCTGGTCCAGTACCAGCGCGACATACCAGTCCGCCGACGGCACGCCGTTGACGTGGGTGAAGGAGATGAACTGGCGCTTGCCGTCGATCTCGACTTCTTTCATCCCCGGGCTGACTTTTGGCGTGCCGTTCGGGTAAGCGTCGACCAGACCCTTGAGTACCAGTGTGCTGTCCGGGTGGATCAGGATCTTGCCGTCGGCGCTGACGATGAACGCATGGCCGTGACCGCCGAAATTCAGCGAGTTGATGATGGCGCTGACACGGGACAGATCGATGTCTGCGCCGACGACGCCAATCATCTGGTTCTGATGCTTCACCGGGGTGGCGACGGTGATCACCAGTTTGCCTGACGAGGCCGCGATGTAGGGTTCGGTAACGATTGTCTGTTGCGCACTAGTGGCCGCCTTGTACCAGCCACGGGTACGGGGATCATAGTCCGCGGCGCGATTGCCGGCCGGAATCGAGAACATCACGCCATCTATGCCGCCGAAGTAACTCAGTTGGAAGTTGCTGGTGTAGGCCGGCAGGTCGATGGCGCGCTTGAGGCTGGCCTGGGCGCTGCCATCGACGGCGAGTTGCTGGGACAGCGATTGCAGCAACTGGATGCGGCTTTCCAGCCAGGTCTGAATATTGCTGGTGGTCAGGCTGCCGAGTTCCTGCATCGAGGCTTCGGTACTGCTGCGCAAGGTCTGGCGCTGGCGGTAGTCGTTGAACAGGATGAAACAAGCGAATGCAACGGCCACCACGAGGGCGGCAGCCAACAAGATCTTGTGGCTGAACTTCATGTTTCTGGTCATTAAATGATCTACCGCGGAGGGGGCTGGTGTAGGAGCAAGCTCGCTCCTACCTGTGTCGACTGGCCGGCGTCAAAGATTAGGCGTCTTTTGTCAAAATCGACGAAATATCCAACAGCAAAGCAAAGGGGCTGATTTTGCGGAAATAACCCAGACCAATGGCGAAACAAATAGCCGAACGGTCGGGGAACCACATGAGGGTTTTCTCTTCTAAGCTACTGCTTGGCAGACATGCCATTCCCCTTCGCCCCAGGAGCCACACCATGTCGCTGCGTTCCATCGCCCTGCTTTCGTTCTGCGTGTTGTTGGCTGCGTGCAGCAAGGTCAATCAGGAAAACTATTCGAAGCTGTCGGCAGGCATGCCCAAGGCCGAGGTTGAAACCTTGCTGGGTAAACCCGCCGACTGCTCGGGTGCGCTCGGCATGTCCAGCTGCACCTGGGGCGACAAAAACAGCTTCATCAGCGTGCAGTACGCCGGTGACAAAGTGCTGATGTTTTCCGGCCAAGGCCTGAAGTAATCCGGGGCTATACGCCCACGGGAGAAAAACAATGAAGCGGTTACTGATTTTACTTTTTGCCGGCCTGATACTAGCCGGCTGCGCCACTTCCGGCGAAGACCCGTTGGCGCCCAAGACCGTCGACAGTGTCAACCTCAAGCGTTACCAAGGCACCTGGTACGAGCTGGCTCGTCTGCCCATGTACTTCCAGCGCAACTGCGCGCAATCCGAAGCCCATTACACCCTCAAGCCTGACGGCAACGTGCTGGTGTTGAACCGCTGCCTGACGTCGGACTGGCAATGGGAAGAGATCAAGGGCACGGCGTCTCCGCAGGTGCCCGGCAAGACTGACAAGCTCTTGGTCGAATTCGACACCTGGGTCTCGCGTTTGCTGCCAGGTATGGTGAAGGGAGAATACTGGGTGTTGTACGTCAGCGAAGACTACAAGACGGCAATCGTTGGCGACTCGAGCCGCAAATATCTGTGGCTGCTGTCGCGGACTCCGACGGTTAACGGTGTAGTGCGTGAAGAACTGCTGAGCAAGGCGCGTCAGCAGGGCTACGACACCACGCGTCTGATCTGGCGCGCATCGGATGCGCAGATGGCCAAGACCTCGAACTGAGCACGCATATCCCCCCTGTAGGAGCTGGCTTGTGTAGGAGCTGGCTTGCCAGCGAAGGCGGTTTACCAGTCAACATCATCGTTGAACCTGATCGCCTCTTCGCTGGCAGGCCAGCTCCTACAGGAGGTTTGCATCAACCAGGGTGTTTGCGTCAGCCGAGGAGATCGCGCAAGACCTGGGTGAACGCTCGGTTGCTCTCTTCTTCGTCGGCATGACGCCCGTCACGCACAACCCACTGGCCATTGACCAGCACATCGCGCACCTGCCGATCACCACCGGCAAACAACCAACGGTTCAAGATCCCGTCACCACTGGCCGTCGCCAGGTACGGATCATTGCCGTCCAGCACCAGCCAATCCGCACGCTTGCCAACTTCCAGTGCGCCGATCGGCTGCCCCATTGCCTGAGCCCCGCCCTCCAGCGCCGCGTCATACAGCGTGCGGCCAACCATTGGCTGATCCGCGCCATACAACCGGTTACGCCGCTGATCACGCAGCCGCTGGCCGTATTCCAGCCAACGCAATTCTTCCACCACGCTGAGCGACACATGGCTGTCGGAACCGATGCCCATGCGCCCGCCCTGGGCCAGGAAATCCACCGCAGGGAAAATCCCGTCGCCGAGGTTGGCTTCGGTGGTCAGGCACAGGCCGGCAATGGCGCGGCTCTTGGCCATCAGCGTGACTTCTTCCGGGTTGGCGTGGGTGGCGTGGACCAGGCACCAGCGTTGATCGACTTCGGTATTTTCGTACAGCCATTGCAGCGGACGCCGGCCACTCCAGCCCAGGCAGTCATCGACTTCCTTCTGCTGTTCGGCGATGTGAATGTGTACCGGGCACTGTGGGTCGCTGGCTGCCAGCACTTCGCTGATCTGCTGCGGTGTGACTGCACGCAACGAGTGGAAACACAGCCCCAGCGACTGTGCCGGCTGTTGCGCCAGGATCGGCTGCAAGCGCGACTGCAGCTTGAGATAGTTTTCGGTGCTGTTGATAAAGCGCCGCTGGCCATCGTTCGGGGCCTGGCCGCCGAAACCGGAATGGCTGTACAGCACGGGCAACAGCGTCAGGCCGATGCCGGCGGCACTGGCAGCCTGGCTGATGCGCAGGGCCAGTTCGGCCGGGTCGGCGTAAGGCTGACCATTGCTGTCGTGATGCACGTAATGAAATTCCGCGACCGAGGTATAACCGGCCTTGAGCATTTCGATGTACAGCTGACGCGCGATGACGCCGAGTTGATCCGGGCTGATTTTTCCGACGAGGCGATACATCAAATCGCGCCAGGTCCAGAAACTGTCGTTCGGATTACCCGCCACTTCCGCCAGCCCGGCCATGGCCCGCTGGAAGGCGTGGGAGTGCAGGTTGGGCATTCCCGGCAGCAGCGGACCGCTTAGCCGTTCGGCGCCATCTGCGTGAGAATCGGCCTGGATATGGGTCAGGATGCCCTCGGCATTGACCTCAAGACGTACATTGTTGGCCCATCCACTAGGCAGCAGCGCGCGATCGGCAAAGAAGGCGGACATGGTTCAGCACCCCATCGTGTGTTATTTGTATATACATATACAGACGTTTGCCTGCCCGGTAAACTCCGGCAAGCTAGCAATCTCTATCAGATGAACAAGGATTACCCGTGCCGACTCCGCCAGCCACATTGCCGCCAAATGCCAATCTGAGCGCCAATCTGGGCGACAGTCCGGCGCCCTTGTATGCCCGCGTCAAACAAATGATCACCCAGCAGATCGACAGTGGAAACTGGCCGCCGCACTACCGCGTTCCGTCGGAAAGCGAGCTGGTCAGCCAGCTGGGTTTCAGCCGCATGACCATCAACCGGGCCTTGCGCGAGATGACCGCCGACGGTCTGCTGGTGCGCATGCAGGGCGTCGGGACCTTCGTCGCCGAGCCGAAAAGCCAGTCCGCGCTGTTTGAAGTGCACAACATCGCCGATGAGATCGCCTCTCGTGGCCATCGCCACGCCTGCAAGGTGATCATCCTTGAAGAAGAGGCCGCCGGTTCCGAGCGGGCGCTGGCGCTGGACATGCGTGAAGGCCAGAAGGTGTTCCACTCGTTGATCGTGCATTACGAGAACGATATCCCGGTGCAAATCGAAGACCGTTTCGTCAACGCACTGGTGGCGCCGGACTACCTCAAGCAGGATTTCACCCTGCAAACGCCCTACGCCTACCTGAATCAGGTCGCGCCGCTGACCGAAGGCGAGCACGTGGTCGAGGCGATTCTGGCCGAGCCGTCCGAATGCAAATTGCTGCAGATTGAAAAAGGCGAGCCGTGCCTGCTGATTCGTCGCCGGACCTGGTCCGGCCGTCAGCCGGTGACGGCCGCCCGTTTGATCCACCCGGGTTCGCGCCATCGTCTGGAAGGGCGCTTTCATAAGTAAGGGGCAAAGATGAGTCAGTTGAAAGTCTTGCGCGCGGCCGATTACCCGCGCATGCCGTGGAAAAACGGTGGCGGCAGCACTGAAGAAATTACCCGTGATGCCGGCGCCGGTCTCGATGGTTTCGGTTGGCGTCTTTCGATTGCCGATATCGGCGAATCGGGCGGCTTCTCGACGTTCGCCGGTTATGAGCGGGTGATCACCGTGCTGCAGGGCGAGGGCATGATCTTGCGCGTTGACGGCCAGGACACTCGGCCATTGTTACCGCTGGACCCGTTCGCCTTCAGCGGCGAGAGCCAGGTGTCGTGCGCGCTGCTCGGCGGGCCGATTCGCGATTTCAACCTGATTTATGCGCCGCAGCGTTACAGCGCGCGGTTGCAGTGGCTGGCGGGCGAGCAGCGGTTTTTCAGTTCGGCGGGTACGGTGTTGGTGTTCAGCGTGGCCGATGCGCTGGAAGTGAAGGTCGGTAACAACGCCTCACAACTGGATCGCCATGATTGCCTGCGACTGGACGGTAACGCGGGTTTGCTGGACGTCTCCGTGAACGGCCAATGCTGCGTGATTGAACTGACTGCACGCTGATCCATCACCCTGTCGCGGGCAAACATGACCCCCTGTAGGAGCGAGCTTGCTCGCGAAGGTCGCTAACGATAACGCGTTAAAACCAGATGCCCGCGGTGCATTGAGATTCTTCGCGAGCAAGCTCGCTCCTACAGGGGGTGATCTTTGCCCGCGATGTCGTTTCCCTCCCCCAAATCCGTTTCTTACAGCGCACCAACTTGTTACCGAACGCCCCAGCGTGGCGCAAAAACCATGCTCAAGTAACAGCCGTCACCCTCCCGCAAAAACTCCCCCGAAAAATTTCATCTTCGTCAGAGCCCTTGATCCAGGCCTCTTTCAGCCCTTTCAAAGCTCTTCTTGAATCCTCATCCAGCAAGTTGGCCGCATGATTGCATATGCTTGTATGTACAAGTAAAGACGTATGCGTATGAGTCACGAAGACTCGACCGGCGTCCACTGATTCGCTGGTGTGCCTTTCTGCTCACCGGCTTGCTCGCCCACTGGGTTGGTTTGGATTGATTGCTGAGGAGTTCTTTTCGTGACTGAGAATAAACCTACAAAGTTTCGTGACGTTGAAATCCGCGCAGCCCGCGGTAACAAACTGACCGCCAAGAGCTGGCTGACTGAAGCGCCGCTGCGCATGCTGATGAACAACCTCGACCCGGAAGTCGCCGAGAACCCTAAGGAATTGGTGGTTTATGGTGGTATCGGTCGTGCGGCACGCAACTGGGAATGCTACGACAAGATCGTTGAAAGCCTGACCAACCTGAACGACGACGAGACCCTGCTGGTGCAATCCGGCAAGCCGGTCGGCGTGTTCAAGACCCACACCAATGCCCCGCGCGTACTGATCGCCAACTCCAACCTGGTGCCGCACTGGGCGAGCTGGGAACACTTCAACGAACTGGACGCCAAAGGCCTGGCCATGTATGGCCAGATGACCGCCGGCAGCTGGATCTACATCGGCAGCCAGGGCATCGTCCAGGGCACCTACGAAACCTTCGTCGAAGCCGGTCGCCAACACTACAACGATGACCTCAAAGGTCGTTGGGTCCTGACCGCCGGCCTCGGCGGCATGGGCGGCGCTCAACCACTGGCTGCGACCCTGGCCGGCGCTTGCTCGCTGAACATCGAATGCCAGCAGGTCAGCATCGATTTCCGCCTGAACAGCCGTTATGTCGATGAACAAGCCACCGACCTCGACGACGCGCTGGCCCGCATCGCCAAATACACCAAGGAAGGCAAGGCGATCTCCATCGCGCTGCTGGGCAACGCGGCGGAAATCCTGCCGGAACTGGTCAAGCGCGGCGTGCGCCCGGACATGGTCACCGACCAGACCAGCGCCCACGATCCGCTCAACGGTTACCTGCCGGCCGGCTGGACCTGGGAAGAGTACCGCGCTCGTGCCAAGACCGAGCCTGCTGCCGTGGTCAAAGCCGCCAAGCAATCGATGGCCGTGCACGTCAAAGCGATGCTCGAATTCCAGAAAATGGGCATTCCGACCTTCGACTACGGCAACAACATCCGTCAGATGGCCCAGGAAGAAGGCGTGGAAAACGCATTCGACTTCCCGGGTTTCGTGCCGGCTTACATCCGTCCGCTGTTCTGCCGCGGCATCGGTCCATTCCGTTGGGCTGCACTGTCGGGCAACGCTGAAGACATTTACAAAACCGACGCCAAGGTCAAGGAACTGATCCCGGACGACGCGCACCTGCACAACTGGCTGGACATGGCTCGCGAGCGCATCAGCTTCCAGGGTCTGCCGGCACGTATCTGCTGGGTTGGCCTGGGCCTGCGCGCCAAGCTGGGTCTGGCATTCAACGAAATGGTGCGTAGTGGTGAATTGTCCGCACCGATCGTGATCGGTCGTGACCACCTGGACTCCGGTTCCGTAGCCAGCCCGAACCGCGAAACCGAGTCGATGCAGGACGGTTCCGACGCTGTGTCCGACTGGCCACTGCTCAACGCCCTGCTCAACACTGCGAGCGGCGCGACCTGGGTTTCCCTGCACCACGGCGGCGGCGTCGGCATGGGCTTCTCCCAGCATTCGGGCATGGTGATTGTCTGCGACGGTACTGACGAAGCGGCCGAGCGTATCGCTCGCGTGCTGCACAACGACCCGGCGACCGGTGTCATGCGTCACGCCGATGCGGGTTATCAGATCGCGATCGATTGCGCCAAGGAACAGGGGCTGAACCTGCCGATGATTACCGGCAAATAAAACAGGCCTTGGCTTGACGCAAAACCTGTAGGAGCTGGCTTGCCAGCGAATGATGCACCTCGGTGTGCCAGGAAGGCGCCTTCGCGAGCAAGCTCGCTCCTACAGGGATCACCAACCCAGAATAACAATCCACAGAGGTTGAACAATGGCTGTTAATGACGATCGTGCAGGCAACAAACCGTTGATCGAGAAACGTTCGATCGACTACATCCCGGAAGCGGAGAGACACGGTCGTCTGTTGAGCCAGTTCACCCTGTGGATGGGCGCCAACCTGCAAATCACCGCGATTGTCACCGGGGCCCTGGCCGTGGTGCTGGGCGGTGACGTGTTCTGGTCGTTGATCGGTCTGTTGATCGGTCAACTGCTCGGCGGTGGCGTAATGGCGCTGCATGCCGCGCAAGGGCCCAAGCTTGGCCTGCCGCAGATGATCTCCAGCCGGGTGCAGTTCGGCGTGTATGGCGCGGCCATCCCGATCGTGCTGGTCTGTCTGATGTACCTCGGTTTCACCGCAACGGGCACCGTGCTTTCCGGCCAGGCGCTGGGCCAGTTGTTTGGCGTCAGCGACAGCGTCGGTATCCTCATCTTCGCCAGTGTCATCGTGCTGGTCACGGTGCTCGGTTATCGGGTGATCCATTTCATCGGCCGTGTCGCCAGCGTCATTGGCGTGATTGCCTTCGTTTACCTGTTCAGTCGCCTGATGAGCCAGACTGATGTTGGCGCGCTCCTGCAAATCCGCCACTTCAGCTGGACCAGCTTTCTGCTCGCGGTGTCGCTCGCGGCGTCCTGGCAGATCGCCTTCGGCCCCTACGTGGCTGACTATTCACGCTACCTGCCGAGCAAGACTTCCTCGGTGAAGACCTTTTTCGCCGCCGGTGCGGGTTCGGTGATTGGCGCACAGGTGGCGATGATCCTCGGCGTGCTTGCCGCCGCCTCGGCCAACGGGCAGTTCGCCGGCCACGAAGTGGCCTACATCGTGGGTCTGGGCGGTACCGGTGCCACCGCTGCGCTGCTGTACTTCAGTATCGCGTTCGGCAAGGTCACCATCTCCACGCTGAACTCCTACGGCAGCTTCATGTGCATTGCGACCGTCATCAGCGGTTTCCGTGGTGACCTGAAAGTAACGCGCTTGCAGCGTCTGGTCTTCGTGCTGGTCATCGTCGGCACGGCGACCCTGATCGCGTTGCTCGGTCAGCACTCGTTCCTCGGTGCGTTCAAGTCCTTCATCCTGTTCTTGCTGGCGTTCTTTACGCCATGGAGCGCGATCAACCTGGTGGACTACTACTGCATCACTCGCGAGCGCTATGACGTGCCGGCGCTGGCCGATCCGAACGGTCGCTACGGCCGTTGGAACCCCCTCGGCATCAGCGTCTATGTCTTCGGTGTGCTGGTGCAACTGCCGTTCATCTCCACCAAGTTCTATACCGGTCCGCTGGTGGACGCTCTGGGTGGGGTGGATATTTCCTGGATCATCGGGCTGGTGCTTCCCGCAGCCTTGTATTACGTGTGTGCGAAAAAATGGCACAGCGCAGTACCCGATCAACTGATCCTGCCGATCGAGCAGGACAGCGTTGTACAACCCAAAACAAGCGGGGCCTGTCGCACTGCGGTGCAGGCCTGATTGGACGTGGACAGGGCTGGATGCCTCTTGACTGCCGTAAGCCAATTCATGATTAGGAGCGTCACACAATGAAATCGAACAAGACCCTGCTGACCACATTGCTTTCCATGGGCCTGCTCGCCAGTGCCGGCGCCACTCAGGCAGCCGGTTGGTGCGAGTCGGGCAAACCGGTGAAATTCGCCGGCCTGAACTGGGAAAGCGGCATGCTGCTGACCGATGTCATGCAAGTGGTGCTGGAGAAAGGCTACGACTGCAAGACGGACAGCCTGCCAGGCAACTCCATCACCATGGAAAACGCCCTGAGCAGCAACGATATTCAAGTGTTCGCCGAAGAATGGGTCGGCCGCAGCGAAGTCTGGAACAAGGCCGAGAAGGCCGGCAAGGTGGTCGGTGTCGGCGCTCCGGTCGTTGGCGCGGTCGAAGGCTGGTATGTGCCGCGTTACGTGATCGAAGGCGACGCCAAGCGCAAGCTGGAGCCAAAAGCCCCGGACCTCAAGGCGATCGCCGATCTGGGCAAATACGCCACCGTGTTCAAGGACCAGGAAGAGCCATCCAAGGGCCGCTTCTATAACTGCCCGGCCGGCTGGACCTGTGAGCTGGACAACAGCGAAATGCTCAAAAGCTACGGCCTGGAAAGCACCTACACCAACTTCCGCCCAGGCACCGGCCCGGCGCTGGATGCAGCGGTGCTGTCGAGCTACAAGCGTGGCGAGCCGATCCTGTTCTACTACTGGTCGCCAACCCCGCTGATGGGCCAGGTCGACCTGGTCAAGCTTGAAGAAAAACCGGGTGTGGACAAGAGCGTGACCATCAAGGTCGGCCTGTCCAAAACCTTCCACGAGCAAGCCCCGGAACTGGTGGCCGTGCTGGAAAAGGTCAACCTGCCGATCGACCTGCTGAACCAGAACCTCGGGCGCATGGCCAAAGAGCGGATCGAGTCACCAAAACTGGCGAAAATCTTCCTCAAGGAACATCCTGAAGTCTGGCACGCATGGGTGAGCGAAGACGCAGCCAAAAAGATCGACGCGGCCTTGTAGGTCGAGCTTTACCGGCTGCCGTCAGCGGCAGTCGGATGCTTGATCGCAACCCCTTGATTGAGAGTCTCTTATGTTTCCCGAAAACTTTACTTTTTCCATCGCCGACTGGGTCAACAGTTGGGTCGATTCGCTGGTCACCAACTACGGCGATGTGTTCCGCAGCATCTCCGACACCCTGTTGTGGGCCATCGTCAATCTTGAAGGGCTGCTGCGTGCGGCCCCCTGGTGGCTGATGCTGGCGATCGTGGCGGGCGTTGCCTGGCACGCGACCCGCAAAGTCGTGACCACGTCCGTCATCGTCGGCCTGCTGTTCCTGGTGGGGGCGGTCGGCCTCTGGGACAAGCTGATGCAGACCCTGGCGCTGATGATGGTGGCGACGGTCATCTCGGTGCTGATCGGCATTCCGCTGGGCATTCTCTCGGCGCGCAGCAATCGCCTGCGTTCGGTGTTGATGCCGCTGCTGGACATCATGCAGACCATGCCGAGCTTCGTGTACCTGATCCCGGTGCTGATGCTGTTCGGCCTGGGCAAGGTCCCGGCGATTTTCGCCACCGTCATTTACGCGGCGCCACCGCTGATCCGTCTGACCGACCTGGGCATTCGCCAGGTCGACGGTGAAGTGATGGAAGCGATCAACGCCTTCGGTGCCAACCGCTGGCAGCAACTGTTTGGCGTGCAACTGCCGCTGGCCCTGCCGAGCATCATGGCCGGGATAAACCAGACCACCATGATGGCCCTGTCGATGGTAGTGATTGCCTCGATGATCGGTGCCCGTGGCCTGGGCGAAGACGTGTTGGTGGGGATTCAGACCCTCAACGTCGGACGAGGCCTCGAAGCCGGTCTGGCGATCGTGATTCTGGCAGTGGTCATCGACCGCATTACTCAGGCGTATGGTCGGCCACGGCATGAGGTGAGCAAATGAACAACGAAGCCATCAGCAAGATTGAAGTCAAGAACGTCTTCAAGATTTTCGGCAACCGCTCCAAGGAAGCGCTGGCCATGGTCGGCCAGGGCAAGACCAAGGACCAGGTTTTGGCCGAAACCGGCTGCGTGGTCGGCGTCAACGACCTGTCGCTGAGCATCGGCACCGGCGAGATCTTCGTGATCATGGGCCTGTCGGGTTCCGGCAAGTCGACGCTGGTGCGCCACTTCAATCGCCTGATCGACCCGACCAGCGGCGCGATCCTGGTGGACGGCGTGGACATCCTGCAATACGACATGGACGCCCTGCGCGAATTTCGCCGACACAAGATCAGCATGGTGTTCCAGAGCTTCGGCCTGTTGCCGCACAAAACCGTGGTGGACAACGTCGCCTACGGCCTGAAAGTGCGTGGCGAGAGCAAGCAGATGTGCACCGAGCGCGCGCTGCACTGGATCAACACCGTGGGCCTCAAGGGCTACGAAAACAAATACCCGCATCAGTTGTCGGGCGGCATGCGCCAGCGTGTGGGCCTGGCCCGCGCACTCGCGGCGGACACCGACATCATCCTGATGGACGAAGCGTTCAGCGCCCTTGATCCACTCATCCGCGCTGAAATGCAGGATCAGTTGCTGGAGCTGCAAAAGACCCTGCACAAGACCATCGTCTTCATCACCCACGACCTCGACGAGGCCGTGCGGATCGGCAACCGCATTGCGATCCTCAAGGACGGCCGGCTGATTCAGGTCGGTACGCCGAGAGAGATCCTGCATTCGCCGGCGGATGAGTATGTCGACCGGTTCGTGCAGCGGCGGGCTGCGGTGGTTTAAAGAGATTTGCGGTGATAGTGCCGGCCTCTTCGCGAGCAAGCCCGCTCCCACATTTGTTCGACGTTGTGCCGAAAATTTGTGAACACCACAGATCTAATGTGGGAGCGGGCTTGCTCGCGAAGGCGTCAGTGAAGCTGCATCAATATTCAGGTTGTACGCACGAGGTTGAAGATGTCCCAGGTTGAAAGAATCGTTATCGCCGACGCCCCGTTGCGCTGGCAGGATGTGGTCGCAGTCGCTCGCCGTGGCGCACAACTGGAGCTGTCGACCCAGACCTGGGCGCGGATCGAGAATGCCCAGGCCATTGTCCAGCGCATCGTCGCCAGCGGCGAACGCGCCTATGGCGTCAACACCGGTCTGGGAGCGTTGTGCAACGTCTCGCTCAAAGACGAGCAACTCAGCCAACTGTCGCGCAACACCTTGCTCAGTCACGCCTGCGGCGTTGGCGCTCCGCTGGCCGACGAACAGACCCGCGCGATCATGTGCGCCGCGATCCATGTGTACTCCTATGGCAAATCCGGCATTCATCGCCAGGTCGTCGAAGCCCTGCTGGCACTGCTCAACCGCGGCATAACCCCGCAAGTGCCATCCCAGGGTTCGGTCGGTTACCTGACCCACATGGCTCACATCGGCATCGCGCTGCTGGGAGTCGGCAATGTCAGCTATCGCGGGCAGATCATTGGCGCGCAGCAGGCACTGGCAGAAGAAGGTCTGCAACCGGTTCAGCTCGGCGCCAAGGACGGTTTGTGCCTGGTCAACGGCACGCCGTGCATGACCGGCCTCAGCTGCCTGGCGATTGCCGACGCCACGCGCCTGGTGCAGTGGGCTGACGTGATCGGCGCGATGAGCTTCGAAGCCCAGCGCGGCCAGATCGCGGCGTTCGATGCCGAAATCATCGCGCTTAAACCGCATCCGGGCATGCAACGGGTCGGGGTCAACCTGCGCGCCTTGCTCGATGGCAGTGAAGTGATCGCCAGCAGCAAAGGCATTCGCACCCAGGACGCGTTGAGCATCCGGTCGATCCCGCAAGTCCACGGCGCCGCACGGGATCAACTGGCGCACGCGATTCAACAGATTGAAATCGAACTCAACTCGGTCACGGACAACCCGATGCTGCTGGGCACTCCGGACAATTTCCGTATCGTGTCCCAGGCCAACCCGCACGGTCAGTCCGTGGCAATGGCGGCCGACCTGCTGGCCATCGCCATGGCAGAAATCGGCTCCATCGCCGAGCGGCGTCTGGACCGTTTGATCAACCCGCACGTCAGCGGTCTCCCGGCCTTTCTGGTGGCCAACCCGGGGGTGAACTCCGGGATGATGATCGTCCAGTATGTCGCCGCTTCCCTGTGCGCGGAAAACCGCCAGTTGGCGCAACCGGCGGTGCTCGACAACTACGTCACCTCGGGTCTGCAGGAAGACCACCTGAGCCTGGGCACCAACGCGGCGCTGAAGCTGCATCGCGCGCTGGAAAACTGCACGCAGATCCTCGCCATCGAATATCTTCTGGCGGCCCAGGCGTTTGAATTCCTCAAGGAACAACGCTTCGGCGCCGGCACCGATGCCGCATGGCGTCTGCTGCGCGAACGGGTTCCAGCCTACGATCAGGACCGCTGGCTGGCGCCGGACATCGCCGCCGCCGCGGGCGTTTTGAAAGACCCGGTCTTGCTGCAAAAAGCCTTGCCGAATTTGCACTGATTTCCATACAAAACCAGCGTGCCAAGGCGCCAGCCCCCTCAGAAAGGCGGGAAGCGACGGACAACGGATATCTCCGGAGCGTCTGGTAGTTAATAACACTCTCAAAAGGAGCAAAAAATGACTGCGCTTAATTTGATTCCCGGCCAACTGAGCCTTGCCCAACTGCGTGATGTCTATCAGCAGCCGGTGAAACTGACCCTCGACAACAGCGCCTCGGCGCAGATCGAGGCCAGTGTCGCCTGCGTGGAACAGATCCTCGCCGAGAACCGCACTGCCTACGGCATCAACACCGGGTTCGGCCTGCTGGCCTCGACCCGCATCGCCAGCGAAGACCTGGAAAACCTCCAGCGCTCGCTGGTGCTGTCCCACGCCGCCGGTGTCGGCGAGCCGATCAGCGATGCCCTGGTGCGCCTGGTCATGGTGCTCAAGGTCAACAGCCTGAGCCGTGGTTTCTCCGGCATTCGCCGCGTGGTGATCGACGCGTTGATCGCGCTGATCAACGCCGAGGTGTATCCGCACATTCCGTTGAAAGGTTCGGTCGGTGCCTCCGGTGACCTGGCGCCGTTGGCCCATATGTCGCTGGTGCTGCTGGGCGAGGGCAAGGCGCGCTACAAAGGCGAATGGATGGAAGCGACCGAAGCGCTGAAAGTGGCCGGCTTGACCCCGCTGACCCTGGCGGCGAAAGAAGGCCTGGCGCTGCTCAACGGCACTCAGGTTTCGACCGCTTATGCATTGCGCGGTTTGTTCGAAGGCGAAGACCTGTTTGCTGGCGCCCTGGCCATTGGTGGCATGACTGTTGAAGCCGTGCTGGGCTCGCGCTCGCCGTTCGATGCGCGCATCCACGCCGCTCGCGGCCAGAAAGGCCAGATCGACGCCGCTGCCGCTTACCGCGATCTGTTGGGTGAGCGCAGCGAAGTCTCCAACTCGCACCAGAACTGCGACAAGGTCCAGGACCCGTACTCCCTGCGCTGCCAGCCGCAAGTCATGGGTGCCTGCCTGACCCAGTTCCGTCAGGCCGCCGAAGTGCTTGCCGTCGAGGCGAACGCGGTCTCCGACAACCCGCTGGTGTTCGCCGCTGAAGGCGACGTGATCTCCGGCGGTAACTTCCACGCCGAACCGGTGGCCATGGCCGCCGACAACATGGCCCTGGCCATCGCTGAAATCGGCTCCCTGAGCGAGCGCCGTATCTCGCTGATGATGGACAAGCACATGTCGCAACTGCCGCCGTTCCTGGTGGCCAACGGCGGGGTCAACTCCGGCTTCATGATCGCCCAGGTGACGGCGGCGGCACTGGCCAGCGAGAACAAGGCGTTGTCCCACCCGCATTCGGTGGACAGCCTGCCGACGTCGGCGAACCAGGAAGACCACGTGTCCATGGCGCCGGCGGCCGGCAAGCGTCTGTGGGAAATGGCGGAAAATACTCGCGGGGTGCTGGCCGTGGAATGGTTGGCGGCGTGCCAGGGGCTGGATTTGCGTGAGGGTCTGAAGACTTCGCCGAAGCTGGAGCAGGCTCGGGCGATTCTGCGTAAAGAAGTGCCGTTTTATGAGAAAGACCGGTTCTTTGCGCCGGACATCAATGCGGCCAGCGAGTTGTTGGCGACGCGTTGCCTGAACGAACTGGTGTCGGCGAAGTTGCTGCCGAGCCTGTAAGGGCCTCTTCGCTGGCAAGCCAGCTCCTACAGGTGTTGTGTCGTGTGCATGTTATGTACCCAACACCACCCTGTAGGAGCTGGCTTGCCAGCGAATCGATTTTGAACAAGACGAGGAACTCGGGATGAAAACTCTCTGGCAACACTGCCACGTCGCAACCATGGCGCAGGGCGTCTACTCGATCATCGAGGATGCGGCCATCGTGACGTCCGGTGCGCACATTGAGTGGATCGGCCCACGCGCTGAACTGCCGCCCGGTGAATACCCGGCCGTCAACGATTTGAACGGGGCCTGGGTAACGCCGGGCCTGATCGACTGCCACACCCATACGGTGTTCGGCGGTAACCGCAGCGGTGAATTCGAACAGCGGCTGCAAGGCGTCAGCTACTCGGAAATCGCGGCGGCCGGCGGCGGCATCGCCAGCACCGTGCGTGCCACTCGCGCGGCGACCGAGGACGAACTGTTCACCAGTGCCGCCAAGCGTCTGAAAAGCCTGATCCACGACGGCGTGACCACGGTCGAGATGAAATCCGGCTACGGTCTGGACCTGGCCAGCGAGCGCAAGATTCTGCGGGTGATCCGCCGCCTCGGCGCCGAACTGCCGGTCAGCGTGCGCAGCACCTGCCTGGCCGCCCACGCCTTGCCACCGGAGTACGCCGATCGCGCCGACGACTACATCGATCACATCTGCGCTGAAATGCTCCCGGCCCTGGCCGCCGAAGGCCTGGTGGATGCGGTGGATGCGTTCTGCGAATACCTGGCGTTCTCGCCGGCGCAGGTCGAACGCGTGTTCATCGCTGCGCAAGCGCTGGGCCTGCCGGTGAAGCTGCATGCCGAGCAACTGTCGTCCCTGCACGGTTCGAGTCTGGCAGCGCGTTACCATGCACTGTCGGCCGATCACCTGGAATTCATGACCGAAGACGACGCCATCGCCATGGCCGAGTCCGGCACCGTTGCGGTGTTGCTGCCAGGGGCGTTCTACTTCCTGCGGGAAACCCAATTGCCGCCGATGGACGCCCTGCGCAAACACGGGGTGAAAATCGCCATCGCCAGCGACCTCAACCCCGGCACTTCACCGGCGTTGTCGTTGCGCTTGATGCTGAACATGGCGTGCACCTGTTTCCGCATGACCCCGGAAGAAGCCCTGGCGGGCGCTACGATTCATGCCGCCAGCGCATTGGGCATGGCCCAGACCCACGGTTCGCTGGAAGCCGGCAAGGTCGCGGACTTTGTCGCCTGGCAAATCGATCGGCCCGCCGACCTGGCGTACTGGCTGGGCGGCGACCTGGAAAAACGCGTCGTGCGTCACGGCGTTGAAACCAGCATTCAGGAGAGCAGTCGTGGATAAAGTTCTTAACTTCCAACAAGGCCGCGTGCCGCTGCTGATCAGCATGCCCCACGCCGGTCTGCGGCTGACCCCGGCGGTCGAAGCCGGGTTGATAGCCGACGCGAAAAGCCTGCCGGACACCGACTGGCACATCCCGAGGCTTTACGAATTTGCTGCAGAATTGGGTGCCAGCACCCTGGCTGCCGAGTACTCGCGGTTTGTCATCGACCTGAACCGACCGTCGGACGACAAACCGCTGTATGTCGGCGCGACCACCGGCCTGTACCCGGCGACGCTGTTCGACGGCATTCCATTGTTCCGTGAGGGCATGCAGCCCTCGGCGGCCGAACGGGCGACGTATCTGGAGCAGATCTGGACGCCGTACCACAGCACCTTGCAAAACGAGTTGGCGCGATTGAAGGCCAAATTCGGCTATGCGCTGCTGTTCGATGCGCACTCGATCCGCTCGATCATCCCGCACCTCTTCGACGGCAAGCTGCCGGACTTCAACCTTGGCACCTTCAATGGCGCCAGTTGCGATCCGCAGTTGGCCACTCAGCTCGAAGCGATCTGCGCGCGTCATGCCGATTACAGCCATGTCCTGAACGGTCGCTTCAAGGGCGGCCACATCACCCGGCATTACGGGAATCCAGCCGAGAACATTCATGCGGTGCAACTGGAGCTGGGCCAGTGCACGTACATGGAAGAGTTCGAACCGTTCCGCTATCGCCCGGACTTGGCAGGGCCGACGCAGGTTGTGCTCAAGGAATTGTTGCAAGGGTTGTTGGCCTGGGGTGAAAAGCACTACGGATAATAGTTCGACGCGACCACCAGCCCCTGTAGGAGCGTGCTTGCTCGCGATGGTCGTTAACGAAAACGCGCCAAGTCTGACACTCTGCGGCGCCCTCAAGTTTTTCGCGAGCAAGCTCGCTCCTACAGGGGATCGTGCTCTGACGTAATTCGGGTTTATGATGCCGGACGGCAGAATAATAGATGTCCCCCCAGGGATGACCTCGACCCCTTACGGAGCGCGCAATGCAGACTTTGTACCCGCAGATCAAACCCCACGCCCGGCATGATCTGGCTGTCGATGCAACTCACACGCTCTATGTCGACGAAAGCGGTTCACCGGAAGGTTTGCCGGTAGTGTTCATCCACGGCGGCCCAGGCGCAGGGTGTGATGCCCAGAGCCGCCGGTATTTCGATCCGAACCTGTATCGCATTGTGACGTTCGACCAGCGCGGTTGCGGTCGCTCCACCCCCCACGCCAACCTGGAAAACAACACCACCTGGGATCTGGTCGCCGACCTCGAGCGCATCCGCAAACACCTGGGCATCGACAAATGGGTGTTGTTCGGTGGTTCGTGGGGTTCGACCCTGGCCCTTGCCTACGCGCAAACCCACCCGGAGCGTGTCCACGGCCTGATTCTGCGCGGGGTTTTTCTCTGCCGTCCGCAGGAAATCGAGTGGTTCTACCAGGCGGGTGCGAGCCGACTGTTTCCCGACTACTGGCAAGACTACATCGCGCCGATCCCGCAGGATGAGCGCGACGATTTGCTCTCGGCATTCCACAAGCGCCTGGTGGGCACCGACCAGATCGCCCAGATGCACGCGGCCAAGGCCTGGTCCATGTGGGAAGGCCGGACGGCGACCCTGCGTCCGAACCCGCTGGTGGTCGACCGTTTTTCCGAGCCACAGCGCGCGTTGTCCATCGCCCGCATCGAATGTCACTACTTCACCAACAACGCGTTCCTCGAGCCGAACCAGCTGATCCGCGACATGGGCAAGATCGCCCATCTGCCCGGGGTCATCGTCCACGGTCGCTACGACGTGATCTGCCCGCTGGATAATGCCTGGGAACTGCATCAGAACTGGCCGAACAGTGAATTGCAGGTGATCCGTGACGCAGGCCATGCCGCTTCCGAGCCCGGCATTACCGATGCGCTGGTGCGTGCCGCCGATCTGATGGCCCGGCGTCTGCTCGATCTGGCGCCTGAAGAAGCATGAAGGCTCTGCTGCAACGCGTGCGAGGCGCGCGAGTCGAGGTAGCGGGGGAGGTGGTTGGCGCAGTGGACCAGGGTTTGCTGGTGCTGGTGGCGGTCGAACCAGAGGATACTCGGGCCAGTGCCGACAAACTTCTGCATAAGCTGCTTAACTATCGAGTATTCAGCGATGCCGAGGGCAAGATGAATCTGTCCCTGGCAGATGTCGACGGCGGGCTGCTGCTGGTCTCTCAGTTCACCCTGGCCGCCGATACCCGAAGCGGGTTGCGTCCGGGTTTTTCGACTGCGGCGCCCCCGGCCCTGGGAGAGGAACTTTTCGGCTATCTTTTAGAGAAGGCGAAACAGGTGCATGGCACTGTGGCATCAGGTAGATTCGGCGCGGATATGCAGGTGCACCTGGTCAACGATGGCCCGGTGACCTTTCTGTTACAGACCTGAAAGCGCTTGAAACATGTTTTTGAGCGCTTTTCGACTGAAAACAGGGTTTTTTCGCGAGAAATACTGGGTTGCCCCTGATGTGTTGTAACGCGGCATACTAGATAATCGCGCGTTACGGGGATCAGCGTTCGTTGGCCCATTTTGACTTAGGTAGAGACTTGTCCGAGACCTGTTGGGGAATCATTTAGCCCCAGAGGAGTCGGAACAATGCTCGCCAACTTGGCAAGAGTGTTTCGCAGGGTCGGTTTTTTACACCGCACACCGTGCTGGCGCTTTAACTGGCCGTTGGTTTTTTGATCTGTTTTCGGCGAGGGTTGCTCGTGATTGTTAGTCCCTGTAATGCACCAAAATTGTCTGCCAAACGGTTCCGAAGCGCTCTGGTAGCGGGCTCTGCACTGCTCTGCCTGCTCAGCGCCGGCCAGCTATGGGCATTCAATCTGGATGATGTATCGGTCAAGGCAAAAGAGCTGGCCGGGCAGAAATACGAAGCCCCGCGCAGTAACCTGCCGAACGAATTCCGCGAGATGAAATTCGCGGACTATCAGAAAATTCGTTTCCGCACCGAGAAAGCCGAGTGGGCCGATCAGAAAACCCCGTTCAAGCTGTCGTTCTATCACCAGGGCATGCACTTCGATACTCCGGTGAAAATCAACGAAATCACGGCTAACACCGTCGAAGAGATCAAATACGACCCTGAGCGGTTTGATTTTGGCGACGTCAAGTTCGACCCTAAAGCCACCGAACAACTGGGTTATGCCGGTTTCCGTGTGCTGTACCCGATCAACAAGGCCGACAAGCAAGACGAGATCATGACGATGCTCGGCGCGAGCTACTTCCGCGTGGTCGGCAAGGGGCATACCTATGGCTTGTCCGCCCGCGGCATGGCCATCGATACCGCGTTGCCGTCCGGCGAAGAGTTCCCGCGTTTCACCGAGTTCTGGATTCAGCAGCCAAGACCGGGTGACAAGCACCTGGTGATCTTCGCCCTGCTGGATTCGCCGCGCGCCACCGGTGCGTATCGCCTGACCCTGCGTCCGGGCAGCGATACCGTGGTCGACGTCAAGGCTAGAATGTTCCTGCGTGACAAAGTCACCAAGCTTGGCGTCGCGCCGTTGACCAGCATGTTCCTGTTCGGTGCCAACCAGCCGTCGAAGGTGCTGAACTACCGTCGCGAGCTGCATGACTCCAGCGGCCTGTCGATCCATGCCGGCAACGGCGAGTGGATCTGGCGCCCACTGAACAACCCGAAACACCTGGCTGTCAGCAACTTCTCCATCGAAAACCCGCGCGGTTTCGGTCTGCTGCAACGTGGCCGCGACTTCAGCCATTACGAAGACCTCGATGACCGCTACGACAAGCGCCCGAGTGCCTGGATCGAACCGAAAGGCGATTGGGGCAAGGGTTCTGTAGACCTGGTCGAGATTCCGACCGCCGACGAAACCAACGACAACATCGTGGCGTTCTGGAGCCCGGAAAAGCTGCCTGAGCCTGGCCAGCCGCTCGACGTTGCCTACCGCATGCACTGGACCATCGACGAAGCCTCCCTTCATGCGCCGGACAGCGCTTGGGTACAACAGACCCTGCGTTCCACCGGTGACGTGAAACAGTCCAACCTGATCCGTCAGCCCGATGGCAGCGTTGCCTACCTGGTGGACTTCGAAGGCCCGTCGCTGTTGGCATTGCCTGCAGATACGGAAGTTCGCAGCCAGGTCAGCGTTGGCGAGAATGCCGAGCTGGTCGAGAACAGCGTGCGCTACAACCCTGAAACCAAGGGCTGGCGCCTGACCCTGCGCATGAAGATCAAGGACCCGAGCAAGGCCACGGAAATGCGTGCAGCACTGGTCAAGAACATCGTGACTGCCGACCTTGCCAAGGCCGTGCCGGCCTCCAACTCTTCCGTTGCCAAGGCCGACAAGGTCGCCGCCAAGCAGCAGGAGAAGCTGGACAAGGAAGCCAAGGACGCCAAGCAAGCTGAAGCCAAACAGGCCGAAGCCAAGCCTGTCGCGGATTCCAAGGACAAGGACAACAAAGACGCCAAGCAGCCTGCAGCTGCCGACGCGGCCCCAGTCACACCGGAATCGGCGCCGACTGAAGAAGTCCTGACCGAGACCTGGAGCTACCAGTTGCCTGCCGATGAGTAATTCTCAAGTACAGCCAGAGACGCTTGCCGAGTATCTGGCGCATTTACCGATGACCGACGAGCAGCGCGCGGAACTCGCGGGCTGCCAGTCCTTCAGCGAATTGCACGAACGCCTGTCGTCTTCGACGTTCGACGCACCGACCGAGGCTGCCCAAGCCTCGGTGGGGCGTCGCCTGACCCTGAACACCGCCGAAGAACTGGCGGACGCCGAAATGCTGGCGCTCGACGCCAGCGGCCGGGTCTGCCTGCGGGCGACCCCGCCGATTCGTCGGACCAAAGTCGTGCCGGAGCCGTGGCGCACCAATATTCTGGTACGTGGCTGGCGTCGCCTGACCGGCCGCACCAACCCGCCGAAGCCACCGAAAGACGAAAACGTGCTGCCGGCGGCTCGCTGGCGCACTGTCGGTTCGATCCGGCGTTACATTCTGTTGGTACTGATGCTCGGTCAGACCATCGTCGCCGGCTGGTACATGAAAGGCATCATGCCGTACCAGGGCTGGTCGTTCGTCGACCTGGATGAAGTCCTGCACCAGCCGTTCCTGCAAACCGTCACGCAAGTGCTGCCATATGCGCTTCAAACCAGCATCCTGATCCTGTTCGGGATTCTGTTCTGCTGGGTATCGGCCGGTTTCTGGACCGCATTGATGGGCTTCCTCGAGTTGCTCACCGGCCATGACAAATACCGGATTTCCGGTAAAAGCGCCGGTAACGAGCCGATCCCCAAGGACGCGCGCACCGCACTGGTCATGCCGATCTGCAACGAAGACGTGCCGCGGGTGTTTGCCGGTTTGCGAGCGACCTTCGAGTCGGTCGCTGCCACGGGTAACCTTGATCGCTTCGACTTCTTCGTGCTCAGCGACAGTAACGAAGCCGACATCTGCGTGGCCGAGCAACAAGCCTGGCTGGACGTCTGCCGCGAAGCCAAGGGCTTCGGCAAGATCTTCTATCGCCGCCGTCGCCGCCGCGTGAAACGTAAAAGCGGCAACCTCGACGACTTCTGCCGTCGTTGGGGGGGTGACTACAAATATATGGTCGTGCTCGACGCTGACTCGGTGATGAGCGGCGAATGCCTGACCAGCCTGGTGCGCTTGATGGAAGCCACGCCGGACGCCGGGATCATCCAGACCGCGCCGCGCGCGTCGGGTATGGATACGCTGTATGCGCGCATGCAGCAGTTCGCGACCCGTGTATACGGTCCATTGTTTACCGCCGGCCTGCACTTCTGGCAGTTGGGCGAATCCCATTACTGGGGCCACAACGCGATCATCCGCATGAAGCCGTTCATCGAGCACTGCGCCCTGGCGCCGTTGCCCGGTAAAGGCGCGTTCGCCGGTGCGATTCTGTCCCACGACTTCGTCGAAGCCGCGCTGATGCGCCGTGCCGGCTGGGGTGTGTGGATCGCTTATGATTTGCCGGGCAGCTACGAAGAGCTGCCGCCGAACCTGCTGGACGAACTCAAGCGTGACCGTCGCTGGTGCCACGGTAACCTGATGAACTTCCGCCTGTTCCTGGTCAAGGGCATGCACCCGGTTCACCGGGCAGTGTTCTTGACCGGTGTGATGTCGTACCTGTCGGCGCCGTTGTGGTTCTTCTTCCTGGTATTGTCGACGGCGCTGCTGGCGGTCAACACGCTGATGGAGCCGCAGTACTTCCTCGAACCACGCCAGCTTTATCCACTGTGGCCACAATGGCACCCGGACAAGGCGATCGCGCTGTTCTCGACCACCGTCGTGCTGCTGTTCCTGCCGAAGTTGTTGAGCATCATCCTGATCTGGGCCAAGGGCGCGAAAGAGTTCGGTGGCAAGTTCAAGGTGACGTTGTCGATGCTGCTGGAGATGTTGTTCTCCATGCTGCTGGCACCGGTGCGGATGATTTTCCATACCCGTTTCGTGCTCGCCGCGTTCCTCGGTTGGGCCGCGACCTGGAACTCGCCGCAACGTGACGATGACTCCACACCCTGGAGCGAAGCGGTCAAACGCCACGGTCCGCAAACCTTGCTGGGCTTTTTCTGGGCGCTGTTGGTGATCTGGCTGAACCCGAGCTTCCTCTGGTGGCTGGTGCCGATCGTCGGTTCGTTGATGCTGTCGATCCCGGTGTCGGTGATCTCCAGTCGTGTCGGCCTGGGCCTCAAGTCCCGTGACGAAAGCCTGTTCCTGATCCCTGAGGAATACAATCCGCCACAGGAATTGCTGGCCACCGACCAGTACACCCACGAAAACCGCTGGCATGCGCTGAACGACGGCTTTGTCCGGGCAGTGGTCGATCCACAGCAGAACGCCTTGGCGTGCTCGCTGGCGACTTCGCGCCATCGTCAGGCCGAGCCGATCGAATGGCTGCGCATCGAGCGGGTCCGTCACGCAATGAAAGTCGGGCCAGACGGGCTGACCAACAAAGAGCGAGTGGAGTTGCTGAGTGATCCGGTGGCCTTGGGTCGCTTGCACGAGCAGATCTGGGACGAAAGTCACCCCGAGTGGCTGCAGGCGTGGCGCAAATCGGTGAAGGCCGATCCCCATGCACCGTTGTTGCCGCTCAAACCGCTGAGCGTGCAGCCTCAGTTGGCGTGATCAAAGCCCCCGCTTCTGATAAGGAAGCGGGGGAGCCTTTAATAGATCGCAGCCTTCGACAGCTCCTACAGGATCCGGTTTACACGCGGACAATGTAGGAGCTGCCGAAGGCTGCGATCTTTTGCTTTCCGGCCCCGCTCGAACCAACAAATCCTGTGTAAACCCTTGTGCAAACGCCCGAGTGCGTTAGCATCCGTCCCCGAATTGGTGCGCCCGGACAACTTTCTGTTCGTATCTGCCGGTTTCCCAAGGGAAACCCGCCGTTTGCGCGCTTCACAACGCAATGGTTTTGGGGACTTGATGATGAAGAAGTATCTCTCGATGCTGCTGGTCGGCGTCACGGCACTGGTTGCCGTCAGCGCGGCGCAGGCCGGTGCCATCGACGACGCGGTCAAGCGTGGCACGTTGAAAGTCGGCATGGACCCGACCTACATGCCGTTCGAAATGACCAACAAACGCGGCGAGATCATCGGCTTTGAAGTCGACATTCTCAAAGCCATGACCAAAGCCATGGGCGTCAAGCTGGAACTGGTGTCCACCGGCTACGACGGCATCATCCCGGCGTTGCTCACCGACAAGTTCGACATGATCGGCAGCGGCATGACCCTGACCCAGGAACGCAACCTGCGCCTGAACTTCAGCGAACCCTTCATCGTGGTCGGCCAGACCCTGCTGATCCGCAAGGAGCTGGAAGGCACGATCAAGTCGTACAAAGACCTGAATACCGCCGACTACCGGATCACCTCCAAGCTCGGCACCACCGGCGAGATGGTCGCCCGCAAGCTGATCTCCAAAGCCCAATACCACGGCTACGACAACGAGCAGGAAGCGGTGCTCGACGTGGTCAACGGCAAGGCCGACGCCTTTATCTACGACGCGCCCTACAACGTGGTCGCGGTCAACAAGTTCGGCAACGGCAAGCTGGTGTTCCTCGACAAGCCGTTCACCTACGAGCCGCTGGCGTTCGGTCTGAAGAAGGGTGACTACGACAGCATCAACTTCATCAACAATTTCCTGCACCAGATCCACGAAGACGGCACCTACGATCGTATTCATGACAAGTGGTTCAAAGACACCGCTTGGCTCAAGGACATGGAATAAGGCCCGGTCAGATAGACCGCGTCGCCCCATTCGCGAGCAAGCCCGCTCCCACATTAGACCGAGTCGCCAGCTGAGCATGCGATCAAATGTGGGAGCGGGCTTGCTCGCGAAGACGGCCTCCCTGGCGACACAGAATTCGGAATTGCTGATAAATGAAACATAAAAAAGCCCAATGGCCCTGGCACGTTCTAACCGTGCTGGTGCTCATCGGCCTGGCCGGCGCCCTGTACTACGCCACCTCGCTGATGTCCTACGAATGGCGCTGGAACCGTATACCGCAATACTTCGCCTACCACGCCGAAGAATCCCAACGCGCCGCCGACATCTCCACCGTCAGCGAGTTGGTGCGCAAGGGTGACAAGGCTGAAGTCACCCTGCGCAACGATGCTGGCGACGAGCAACGCCTGGTCGTCGACGACAACAGCCTGCAAGTCGCCCAGGGCGACGATGTGGCTGAAGGCGATGTGATTGGTGTCACCCGCCAGTGGGCCGCAGGACCACTGATGTGGGGCCTTTGGACCACCTTGTGGTTGTCCGTGGTGTCCGGCGTGCTCGGTCTCCTGATCGGCCTCGCCACCGGCCTGTGCCGGCTGTCGAACAACCCGACCCTGCGCGACCTCTCGACGATTTACGTCGAACTGGTACGCGGTACGCCGCTGCTGGTGCAGATCTTCATTTTCTACTTCTTCATCGGCACCGTGATGAACCTGTCCCGGGAATTCGCCGGGATCGCCGCACTGTCGTTGTTCACCGGCGCCTACGTGGCGGAGATCATCCGTTCCGGTGTGCAGTCGATCGCCCGCGGCCAGAACGAAGCGGCGCGCTCCCTGGGCCTGAGCGCTGGCCAGTCGATGCGTCATGTGGTGCTGCCGCAAGCCTTCAAGCGCGTATTGCCGCCGCTGGCCGGGCAATTCATCAGTCTGGTCAAGGACACCTCGCTGGTGTCGGTGATCGCGATTACCGAACTGCTCAAAAGCGGTCGCGAAGTCATCACCACCTCGTTCTCGCCGTTCGAAATCCTGTTCTGCGTGGCTGGGTTGTACCTGTTGATCAACCTGCCGCTGTCGAAAATCGCCAGCCGGCTTGAGCGGAGGCTCGCGCAAAGTGATTGAAGTCCGCGATCTGGTAAAAGTCTTCGACACCCGCGGCCAGGTGGTTCGCGCGGTGGACAACGTCACCACACAAGTGGCCAAGGGTGAAGTGCTGGTGGTGATCGGCCCGTCCGGTTCCGGCAAGTCGACCTTCCTGCGTTGCCTCAATGGCCTGGAAGAATTCGACTCGGGCTCGGTCAGCATCGACGGCCTGCAGCTGGCCGACCCGAAAACCGACGTCAACGCCTACCGCCGCGAAGTCGGCATGGTGTTCCAGCATTTCAACCTGTTCCCGCACATGACCGTGCTGGAAAACCTCTGCCTGGCGCAGAAAGTCGTGCGCCAGCGCGGCAAGAAAGAGCGTGAGGCCAAGGCTCTGGCGTTGCTGGAGAAGGTCGGTATTGCGCAAAAGGCCAACGAATTTCCATCGCGTCTTTCCGGCGGTCAGCAGCAGCGGGTGGCGATTGCTCGTGCGTTGGCGATGGATCCGAAGGTGATGCTGTTCGATGAGCCAACCTCGGCGCTCGACCCGGAAATGGTCGGCGAGGTGTTGGACGTGATGAAAACCTTGGCGCTGGAAGGCATGACCATGGTCTGCGTGACCCACGAAATGGGCTTCGCGCGGGAAGTGGCGGACCGGGTACTGTTTTTTGATCATGGCAAATTGCTGGAAGACGCTTCGCCGGACGAGTTCTTTGCCTCGCCGAGGGATCCAAGGGCTCGGGCGTTTCTAAAGCAGGTACTGTAAGGTTCCTGCGCGAAAAAGGCCGTGAAGATCACGGCCTTCCTGTACCGTCAATCAACCCCTGATGGAGGCTGGGACAGAGTACATTCCATCGCGTATCGCGCGCACCTCGAAGAGATACGTAGTACCCCCCTTCAAATTAGTGAACATGAAACTAAGTTGCGAAAGCTCCCGGATGACTTGTCCATCACGAGACAGTTGATAACCGGTAACACCGCCACTCTCAGTCGGTGGTTCCCATTGGATAGTTCCGACCTGATTGGAAAGCCGATGGAATTGCAGGTTGGTCGGCGGATTCATGTTCGAACCTGCAGTGTGGACCGTAAGATATTCAAAATCGCCAGTATTTCCGGCGGCATCCACCGCACAGATTTTGAAGACGTACGTGGTACCACTGGCCAGGTTCATCACCCAGTGACGGATATAGGTATCCGTGCTGTCGATATCTGCGAGCCATTCGTCGCCACGGAAGAGCTTATGCCTGGTTACTCCGACGTTATCGGTCGCTGCCTTCCAGTCCAGAATGGCTGAGTTGTGAGTGACGTAATAGGCTCTGAAATCGGTTGGCTTGGAAGGGGCGGTTGTGTCTAGTGTCTTGACTGTCAGTGGATCGGAGTCGGCAAAGTTCCCGGCAGCATCCAGCGCCCGCACCTTGAAAATATAGGAGGTCGCATTGGTCAAGCCACTGGCGGTGTAACGGGTGTTGTTAATCGTGGCGATCGGATCGTTGTTGCGGAAGATTTGATAGCCCGTGACCGCGACGTTATCACTGGATGCGGCCCACTCCAGGAAGGCGGAGTTGCCGGTGACAGCGAGGGATCGCAGGTGGGTTGGCTTGGAAGGGGCGGTTGTGTCTGGTAACGGGTCGCCGATCGGTGTCACCGGATCAGAGTCGACATAGTCCCCTGCAAAATTCCATGCTCGCACCACGATTGATGACGGAACGACCACGTTTTCGGTCAGAAAGCTTTGCATTCCCGAATGGTGGTCGACCGTGCCGAGCGGAACCTCGTTTCGGTAAATCTCATAGAAGAAACCAACATTGGCCGCTGGACCGTCCCACGCAATGTAGGTTTTACCAGCAAAGTCCGTTGCCCTGAGCTGGGTTGGTTTGGAGGGGCGTCCAATCTTGAGCGTCGCCCCATCGGAAAAGGTAGAGCGGTTTCCACTCGCATCCCGCGCGCGCACGTTGTAAGTGTAGGTACCGTCATTGACGATTTCGCTGAAAAAGTTACTGTCAGTGACTCCAAGTGGTATCTGGTCGCGGAAAATCTGGTAGTTGTCGACTGCGACGTTATCACTGGACGGATTCCATGTCAGAGTGACGGTGTTATAGTTCGTAACAGTGGCTTTAAAGTTGCCAGGTTGGCTGGGTGGGAGAAAGTCGCCGATCGCTATCAGCGGATCAGAGTCAGCATAGTTGCCGCTGGCATCCACTGCGCGGACTACATATGTAACGTCAGACGTTTTTTCGACGATGATGCTCAAATCTGTAGTTGTACGTATGGGTGTCGGTTCGTCGTCACGATAAATCTCGTAGTGACTGACGGCGATATTATCAATCGACTTTTCCCATACAAGGGACGCTATCGTTGTGAAGTCATAGGTCAGAAGTCGGAGGTCATAGGGTCTGCTGGGGTTTGTGACGTCTGGAATGACCACGGTGGCTTCAGCAGCAGCACCGATTCCATCGGTGAAGGCGGCGATAACCTGGAAGTGATAGGTTCTGCCGTCAGCTAATCCTGCGATCGAATATTTTCTGGGGTGGGATGAAGGGATGGTAGCAAGATATGTTCCGTTCTGGAAAATATTGTAGCCGGAAAGGCGTCCAGTTTCTGCTGGGTTGCCCCATTCCAATTGAACGTCACGGGTGCCTATCCGGGTGATGTAAAGGTGCGAGGCGGCAGATTGCGCGGCTTTACTTGCCCTGGCTCGTGTGGCATTTATACATTTGTCGACAGCACCAGTTCCAGCGAAAAAATCAATGTTAATCATATTGCCCCTGGTGGGCTGGCGATAATTATCCGATCCCACTCTGCTAAAAAAAAAGCTCCCAGAAAATCGCTGAAGAGTTATAACGTACAGGCCCGAAAACGTATCGTAGCCGCATGCAAACATTGACCAAAGTCCGGTTGGCAGCGGTTCGCTCCAGATTTTGTCCATGTGCATGGCAATTTGGCCTGCGCCGTTGTCTGGCTGTCCAGTCCATGTCTGATGAACTTTTTTCCAGCAAAGTGGATGTGGATAGTCCCACGCGATAACAATATTTGCTCCAGGGTATCGGCTGCGGATTTGTTTGATCGTAAGGTCGTGTGCGTCGGCGGGGATACAACGATTACGGATTCTGAATAGCAGTTCACTTAAGGCGTCTTTCGCAAACTCGCCCACGAATACTTCATGAAAGTCTAAAATCACTATTTCGCCAGGATTTTGTTCTGTGAAACGATCGACTGCGATGTTGCATCCGGATAAGTAACGATGTGCGTGATAACCGTTGTGTTCAAACCTGCGCGTGGACCTGTCTCCGTACATTCGCAGATCGAGCGCTCGAATACCACCGTTCAATTGATAGGCAAAAGTGTCGTCCTGACAAGCCGCCCACCAATCAGCCGGCCACCCCGCCCCTTCCTGGTCGACGCCCGAATTATGGGCTTCGGGTAGTATCAGATCACGTATTTTCAAGTGTTCCAGGGAGGTGCCGATATCTGTCATCCAGCGGCTGTAATTGGTCAGGGCTATAGGGTGTTGAAACATCAGGTTGTAGCGGATACTGCTGAAGGATTGTTTTTCCTCTGCGCCATCGATACTGACCGTCAGGATGATGGCAAGGTTAGTGTTGTCGCCCAACTTGGCCAGCTCATCAAGTGGCAGTTCACAGGAGAATATTGATGCGTCTGTCGCATCGCCCACGGGTACGGCTTCTGCCAGCTCAATGACACCGCCGCGCCCATCGGCGTATGTGCATTCACAATGCATCCATAATTTTGATTGGCTGTTGACTCCAATCCAGGGCGGAACCTTTACGACAGGGCTGATGGTGAGGTTGTTGTAGTTCAACACATCATTTTCTGTGTCAGACACAATGGGAGGGAATAAAAAAGAGTCAGGTGTTTGCAGTTCGTGGTCTTGCTCTTGGATTGACATGATGGCACCTGTTCATGCGTTGATATCAGGATTGATTTAACGCTCGAAGAGGCCCATCGACTACTATCAGAACTGTTAGTGGAGAGAGTGATTGAAGCGGTCTAGCCTCCAATATTTTAATTTTTCCGTTGTGCCCCTGGTGGACGAACTGTGGGCTTTGATCAGGTTAGTTCGCCGCTGCGATCTTTTGATCCTGGCGATTGTGGAACCGTCGAAGATCAAAAGATCGCAGCCTGCGGCAGCTCCTGCAGGGGAGTGTGCGGTTGTTATGCCCTTTAAACCTTGAACCGGCCCACCAGCATCTGCAAATGCGTCCCCAACCGCGCCAGCTCAACGCTGGACGCCGCGGTTTCCTCACTCGCAGCCGAAGTCTGCTCGGACACATCGCGCACGTTCAGCACGCTGCGGTTGATCTCTTCGGCCACGGCGCTTTGTTGCTCGGCTGCAGCGGCGATCTGCTGGTTCATCGACTGGATCGCCGACACGGTGCGGGTGATGTTGGCCAGCGATCCACCGGCGCGGCGGGTCAGTTCGACGCTGCTGTCGGTCAGGCTGCGGCTGTTGTCCATGATGGTCGCCACTTGCTGGGTGCCGCTTTGCAGGCCAACGATCAACTCTTCGATTTCTTCGGTGGACTTCTGGGTCCGCTGGGCGAGGCTGCGGACTTCGTCGGCGACCACCGCAAAACCGCGTCCGGCCTCACCGGCACGAGCGGCTTCGATGGCGGCGTTGAGGGCCAGCAGGTTGGTTTGCTGTGCCACGGATTTGATCACGTCGAGCACGCTGCCGATCTTGTCGCTTTCGCGCTTGAGATCGCCCATGGCGACGGTGGAGTTACCCACCTCGATAGCCAGGCGCTCGATCTGGGCGATGGCTTCGCTGACCACCTTGTCACCTTCGCGGGCCTGCTGGTCGGCAGCGACTGCGGCCTCGGAGGCTTCTTCAGCGTTGCGTGCGACCTCCTGCACCGTGGCGGTCATCTCGTTCATGGCGGTCGCGACCTGGTCGGTCTCGACCTTCTGGCTGTTGACCCCGGCGCTGGTCTGCTCGGTGACGGCGGATAGCTCTTCAGCAGCGCTGGCGATTTGCGTGACGCCATCGCTGATGCCACCGATCAGTTCGCGCAAGCCTTGGGTCATGCTCTGGATGGCGCGTTGCAGCTGGCCGAGTTCGTCCTGACGCTGCGACACGAGATTGTGCGTCAGATCACCCGCGGCGATGCGCTCGGCGACTTTGAGTGTCTGGTTGAGGGGAACCACGATCTGACGGGTGATGGCCCAAGCCGCGAGCAAGCCAAAAGCCAGGGCCAGCAGGGCCGCCAGCAACAGCATGTTTTTCGCGTGGGCGGCATCGGTGTCGCGCACCACGGTCTGCGACGCCGTCAGCTTTTTGCTCAGGTCGATGAGGATGTCGCCTTGGGCCGCCATGTGTTTCAGGGCGGTGGCGTTCGCCACCTGCGAGTCACGGAACTGGCCGACGGCAGCGCGATAACCTTTCAGCGATTCGCTGGCTTGTTGCAGATTGGCGAGGTGCTGTTCCGGCACCTTGGACGGCAGGTTTGCCAGGCTTTGCAGGGCCATGTCGATAGCGTCCAGCGCCGGTTGTTCGGCTTCGGCCTTGCCGCTGTAGGTATAACCGCGAACCTGATAACGCGCTTGCTGGAGCAGTTTGCTCAGCTCGATCACGTTGTTGTAGTCGGCGACGCTTTCGCCGTGCAGCAAGGATTGCTCCACGGCGGCGATCTGGGCCACGGCGTTGTCGGCGGTCGCTCCCAGCTTGCTGCGGGCATCTTCGCGAGTGACGGTGGCCTGGGTCATGTCGGCAAAGGCGCGCTTGTACTCGGCGACGGCAGCCAGTTGCTGGTCGAGCATGGCGGCGTCGGTGGGTTGTTCGATCAGCGTACGCGCGGTCTTCAAGCCGGTTTCGAGCTGGCCCAGCAGGTCATTGACCGCCCCCGGGCCCTGTTCGCCGCGACGCATGTCGTAGTCCAGGCGGGCAATGCGCAGGTCTTTGGTCAGCTCATTGAGGCTGGAAATGAACCCGAGTTTGTCGCCACGGCTTGTCACCTCGTTCAGGCCGGACCAGCCGGTGAAGGTGGTTAACAACGTCAGCAGGAGCACCAGACCGAAGCCGACACCCAGTTTGCGATTGACGCTGATGTTCCCCAGTTTCTCGGCTAGCCATTGGTACATGCTGCAACTCCCCAGAACCAAACGTTGGTTTTATGGGAGGTGTATCGGCAGGGTCACGACATTCTGTAGGAGCAGCCGGTCGACGCTCGATTGCTCGCGATGGGCGTAAAGTCGCCGCGCTCATCCAGGCCGCCTTCGTCATCGTTAACGACCTTCGCGAGCAAGCTCGCTCCTACAGGGGATAGAGGCGGTGTCAGAAGAGGCGTGAAAGCAGCGCGGTGACGGCGGTTTCGACCCGCAGGATGCGTTCGCCGAGCTGCACCGGTTGCAGCCCGGACTTGCCCAGCAGGTCTATTTCGTAGGGGATCCAGCCGCCTTCGGGGCCGATGGCCAGGGTCACCGGCTCATCCAGGCCACGGGGGCAGGGCGGGTAGTTGCCGGGATGACCGACCAGGCCGAGGGTGCCTTCGGTCGTCGCTGGCAGGCGATCTTCGACAAAGGGCTTGAAGCGCTTCTCGATGACGATCTGCGGCAACACGCTGTCCCGCGCCTGTTCGAGGCCGAGGATCAGTTGCTCGCGAATCGCCTCGGGCTCCAGGAAGGGTGTTTGCCAGAAGCTCTTCTCGACGCGGTAGCTGTTCACCAGCACGATGCGCGGCACACCCATGGCCGCCACGGTCTGGAACACCCTGCGCAGCATTTTCGGGCGTGGCAGGGCCAGTATCAGGGTCAATGGCAGCTTGGCGGGTGGGGGCTGATCGAGGATGACGCGCAACTCTGCTTCATCGGCGTCCAGGCGCAGCAATTCGGCCGAGCCCATCAAGCCGTCGATACGCCCGACCCGCAGGCTGTCGCCGACGACCGAACGATGAACTTCCTGCATGTGAGTCAACCGGCGATCACGCAGGATCACGCGGTCGGCCGCTATGAAATCGGCCTCTTCCAGGAGCAGCAGGTTCACGGCTGGGTCGCTGGCGGCTGGTCGTTGTGATCGTCAACCGGCTGGTCGTCCGGGTGCTCGCCGCGTTTGCTGATCAGGCCGCTGAACAGGATGCCGATCTCGAACAGCAGCCACATCGGCACGGCCAGCAGGGTCTGCGAGAAGATGTCCGGCGGAGTGAGGATCATGCCGACCACGAAGCAGCCGATGATCACATACGGCCGGATCTTCTTCAGGTAGACGACGTTGACCACGCCGATCCACACCAGCAGCACCACGGCTACCGGGATTTCGAACGCCACGCCAAAGGCGAAGAACAGCGTCATGACAAAATCGAGGTAGCTGCTGATGTCGGTCATCATTTCCACGCCGGCCGGGGTGGCGGCGGCGAAGAATTTGAAGATCAGCGGGAACACCAGGTAATAGGCGAACGCCATGCCGGTGTAGAACAGCAGGATGCTGGACACCAGCAATGGCACCGCGATGCGCTTCTCATGCTTGTACAGCCCCGGCGCGATGAAGCCCCAGATCTGATGCAGGATCACCGGGATGGCCAGGAACAGCGACACCATCATGGTCAGCTTCAGCGGCGTCAGGAACGGCGAGGACACGTCGGTGGCGATCATCGTCGCGCCGACCGGCAGGTACTGGCGCAGGGGCGTGGAGACGAAGGTGTAGATCTGCTGGGTGAAGGCGAACAACCCGGCGAAGATGATGAAAATCGCCGCTACACAGCGCAGCAGGCGGGTACGCAACTCGGTGAGGTGCGAAACCAGCGGCATGTGCTGGTCGTTTTCGGGGAGATCGCTCATGAGACTCGCGGCGGCAAAGTGGTGTCGTGAGGAGCCGGCGTTGTCGGCGCGGCGGCAGGAGCAACAGGTTCTACGGACGCGATAACCGGCGGCGGTTCAACAGCTTTCACCGTTTCCGTCGTTACCTGGGCAGGCGCAGGGTCTGCAGTCGGAGCATGAATCGTCTGCTCCGCCACAGGTTCAACCGGCTGAACCGGTGCGGCCTCTTGCTGAGTCGGCGTGAAAATCTTCCGCGCCTCCTGCTCCAGCGACAGAATGTGCTCGTTGTGCAGCTGCCGACGAATCTCGTCGGCACCGATTTCACGTTCAACTTCCTGTTTGATCGCGTTGAAGCTGCGCTTCAACCGCCCGACCCACAGGCCAGCGGTGCGCGCTGCACCCGGCAGGCGCTCGGGGCCCAGCACCAGCAGGGCCACGAGGCCGACGAGCAGCAGTTCAGGGAAGCTGATACCAAACATTAGTCAGTGCTCACACGTCTTTGCGGATCGGCTCTTCGACTTTTTGCGCCTGCACGTCGATGGTGTGCGGCTGGTTCACGGACTGTGCGGTCTGTGGTTGAGCAGGTGGAACCGGTTGTTGCGGGGTCACCGTCGGATCAGCCGGCTTGTCTTCATCGTTCATGGCCTTGCGAAAGCCCTTGATCGACTCGCCCACGTCGGTGCCGAGGTTTTTCAGCTTCTTGGTACCGAATACCAGCACCACGACAACCAGGATGACGACCCAGTGCTTCCAGTCAAAAATACCCATGATGCTGCTCCTCTCTAATAGTTGTTCAGGCGGACGGGCGCGAGGCTTTCTCGGCGTGTCCGGACAGACCGAAGCGACGGTCCAGTTCATCGAGTACAGCCTGTGGATGTTGCCCCAGTTGGGCGAGCATGACCATGCTGTGGAACCACAAATCGGCGGTCTCGTAGATCACATCGCTGCAGTCGCCGCTGATGGCGGCGTCCTTGGCGGCAATGATGGTTTCGACCGACTCTTCGCCGACTTTTTCCAGAATCTTGTTCAAGCCCTTGTGGTACAGGCTGGCGACATACGAGCTGTCGGCGGCGGCGCCTTTGCGCTCTTCCAGTACCTGGGCCAGACGGGTCAACGTATCACTCATGGGTGTGTCCTGCGCTGTAGATGGCGTGCGGGTCTTTCAGGACCGGGTCGACGGTTTTCCAGTCGCCGTTCTCGAAGACACGGTAGAAGCAGCTCTGGCGGCCGGTATGGCAAGCGATGTCGCCGATCTGCTCGACCATCAGGATGATCACGTCGGCATCACAGTCCAGGCGCATCTCATGCAGGGTTTGCACGTGCCCGGATTCTTCGCCCTTGCGCCACAATTTGCCACGGGAGCGCGACCAGTAAATGGCGCGGTTCTCGGCAGCGCTCAGTTCCAGCGCTTCCCGGTTCATCCAGGCCATCATCAGGACGCGTCCGGTCTTGTGATCCTGGGCAATCGCCGGCACCAGGCCATCGGCGTCCCACTTGATCTCGTCCAGCCAGTTTTTCATCATCGACTCCGACAGCGGGCCCGACACTTCATTAGTCGGGCACAGGCGTTGAAACAGTGTGCCAGCGTGCGGGGGCGCTGGCTATCGGCGAACGACCAGATACAAGCCGACGGCCACCATGATGCCAGCCGGCCAATGGCCCATTTCGTTCAATGGCCCACCCGCGGCGAGTATCGTGCCGCCGGCCAGGTGCGCACAACCGAGCAGGCGCAGGAGCCAGTCGTCCTTGCGTCGATGCCACGGCGGTGGAGGATCATGGGCGTGGGGCTGGGACATGCGCTCGAGCAGGTCGCGGGCCATGTTCGCCAGGTGCGGCAACTGTTCGAACTGGCTCTGCACATTGCCGAGTAAGGCTTTGGGGCTGACCCGCTCGCGCATCCAGCGTTCGAGGAATGGCTGGGCGGTGTTCCACAGGTCAAGGTCCGGGTACAACTGACGGCCCAGGCCTTCGATGTTCAACAGGGTTTTTTGCAGCAGCACGAGCTGCGGCTGCACTTCCATGTTGAAACGTCGAGCGGTCTGGAACAGGCGCATCAGCACCTGGCCGAAGGAAATATCTTTTAACGGTTTTTCGAAAATCGGCTCGCACACGGTGCGGATCGCCGCTTCGAATTCGTTGAGTTTGGTTTCCGCCGGCACCCAGCCCGAATCGATGTGCAATTGCGCCACGCGACGATAATCGCGCTTGAAGAACGCAAACAGGTTGCGCGCCAGATAGTCCTGATCTTCCGGGGTCAGGCTGCCGACGATGCCGCAGTCGATCGCAATGTATTGCGGGCTCCATGGGTTGACGGTGCTGACGAAGATGTTGCCCGGGTGCATGTCGGCGTGGAAGAAGCTGTCGCGGAACACTTGGGTGAAGAAGATCTCCACGCCGCGCTCGGCGAGCATTTTCATGTCGGTGCGCTGGTCGGCGAGGGTGGCCAGGTCGGTGACCTGGATTCCGTAGATACGCTCCATCACCAGCACTTTCGGCCGGCACCAATCCCAATAGACTTGTGGTACGTAGAGCAGGTCCGAGCCGTCGAAGTTGCGCTTCAACTGGCTGGCGTTGGCCGCTTCGCGCAACAGGTCGAGTTCGTCGTAGATGGTTTTTTCGTAATCCTGGACCACGTCCACCGGGTGCAGCAGGCGCGCATCGGCCGAGAGCTTTTCGGCGGCGCGGGCGAGGATGAACAGCCACGCCAGGTCCTGGGCAATGATCGGTTTCAGGCCCGGGCGGATGACCTTGACCACCACTTCTTCGCCGGTTTTCAGTTGCGCGGCATGCACCTGCGCCACCGAGGCCGAGGCCAGCGGTTCGACGTCGAAGCGGCTGAACACTTCACTGATTTTTTTGCCGAGCTGTTCTTCGATCAGATTGACCGACACTTGCGAGTCGAACGGCGGCACCCGGTCCTGCAGCTTCATCAGCTCATCGGCGATGTCTTCCGGCAGCAGGTCGCGGCGAGTGGAGAGAATCTGCCCGAACTTGATGAAAATCGGTCCCAGGTCCTGCAGCGCCAGGCGCAATCGCGCACCACGGCTCAGGTCCAGGGTCTTGCGCGGAAACCAGCGCCACGGCAAGGCATAGCGCAGCGCCAGCAGAAACCAGGGCAGCGGCAGGGCGAACAGCAGGTCATCGAGGCGGTAGCGGATCACAACGCGCTGGATGCGCAACAAACGGCGGACGGCAAGCAGCTTCATGCGTTATCGCTTGGGTCGAGGGATCGGGAAAGGCGCTCGAAGCGCGCCTCGAGACGTTCCAGATCGAGTTTGATCTGGTCCAGTTCACTGAAACGGGCTTCAGCTTCGCGCTGACCGACGAGGGTGCGCGATTCTTCGGCCAGGTATTCGCCCAGGTTCTGATTCAGGCTGGCGAACCCTTGCTGATACCAGCGTGCGCGGCTGCGCAGATGACCACCGACCAATTGCGTGGCGACCGGGCCCAGCCAGCGCGAGAGCTCGTACTCCCAGTCCAGTTCCAGGTCCTGGAGGATCGCCGCCAGTTCCAGCAATACGCCGCTGTCGCCGTCGAGTTCGACTTCAGGACCATGCAGGACCGAGGTCTTGTCCTTGCTCATCGCCAGTTTCAACAGGCTCGAGGCCGGTGCACGCAAGGTGCAGTCGGCGCCGGTTTCCCAGTGGGCGGCGAGCATCAGGCCTTCATCGCTGGGCAGGATGAACAGTTGCAGCGCCGGGCTGCGGCAGTCGACGGCAATCACCTTGCCGCTCAAATGCGCCAGCCGCGGCAACGCCGTGCTGTCGAGCCGCAGCACCCGGTTCAGACCAAGTTCGACGCTGGCGAGCAGACCGGCCAGCAACATCAGGGTTTGATGCCGCGGTGCAGGGCCACGATGCCTGCGGTCATGTTGTGATAGGTCACGCGGTCGAAACCGGCCTCGACCATCATCGACTTCAAGGTTTCCTGATTCGGGTGCATGCGGATCGATTCGGCCAGGTAGCGATAGCTCTCCGAGTCGTTGGTGATCAACTTGCCCATCAGTGGCATGAAGGCGAACGAGTAGGCGTCGTAGGCCTTGGACATCAGCGCGTTGGTGGGCTTGGAGAACTCCAGCACCAGCAAGCGGCCACCCGGTTTCAGCACGCGCAGCATCGAGCGCAGCGCGTCTTCTTTGTGAGTGACGTTGCGCAGGCCGAAGGCGATGGTCACGCAGTCGAAATGGTTGTCCGGGAACGGCAGCTTTTCCGCATCGGCCTGGACGAATTCGACGTTGCCGGCCACACCCAGGTCCAGCAGGCGGTCACGACCGACCTTGAGCATCGATTCGTTGATGTCGGCCAGCACGACCTGGCCGGTCGGGCCAACGAGGTGCGAGAATTTCTTGGTCAGGTCGCCGGTGCCGCCGGCGATATCCAGCACTCGGTTGCCGGTGCGAACGCCCGACAGTTCGATCGCAAAACGCTTCCACAAACGGTGCATGCCGCCCGACAGGAGGTCGTTCATCAAGTCGTACTTGGCCGCTACCGAGTGGAAAACCTCAGCGACTTTTTCCGCCTTCTGGCTTTCCGGAACGTTTTTGAAGCCGAAGTGAGTGGTGGGTTCGGCATCGCTGCCTTTGCGCTGATCAGTCATATCGCTGTCACCAAAAGAGAATGCGGGACATTCTAATCCCGGTGGCCTGCTTTGTCTTGGCAAGGCTGAAGGTAAGATAGGCAATCGCCGGGACGTTTTGCCGCAGCAGCGGTCAAGATGCTTCAGGAAAGTATCCATAAAGCAGGAGTCATTCGATGGCCCGTATTAGTGTTGAGCGTGCCCACGGCCTGGGCAAGGAAGCGGCCCGCGAGAAGGCCGACAAGTTGGCGCAGAAGCTGTCCGAGCAATATGGCCTGGTACCGCAATGGTCCGGCGATACGCTGAACCTCAAGCGTTCGGGTGTGAAAGGCGAGGTGCATGTCAGCGAAGACTCGATCCGCGTCGATGTGGAGTTGGGCCTGATGATGTCGGCCATGAGCGGCATGATCAAATCGGAAATCGAGAAGGCGCTCGATAAAGCGTTGGCCTGATCCGCGACCTTCTATGAAATGCGATCAGTGTGGGAGCGGGCTTGCTCGCGAATGCGGTGTGTCATTCAGCACTGATGTCGACTGATTTACCGCATTCGTCGGAACGCCGCCCGGAGCAAGCCCGCTCCCACAGTTGGTTGCGGTGTGCTCGAAGTTTTATGTCAGTTGTTAGGGTGCCGTTTCTAATTATTCTCACTACTTTGTGCCTGAGCCCGACGCTTTCGCGGGCAGTTCCTCAAACCTTCTGCGCGTGAGGTGCACCATGGCCAAAGTTATTTTGAAGAAAAAAATCGACGCTTCGACAACGGCTCTGAGCGACGTCAAATCCTATGCTCGCAAAATCTGGCTGGCAGGCCTGGGGGCTTACGCCAGGGTCGGCCAAGAGGGTAGCGAGTACTTTCAAGAGCTGATCGTGGCCGGTCAAGCTGTTGAAAAGAAAGGCAAAGAAGCCGTTGCCGAGAAGCTCGAAGCGGCTAATGCCGAGATTGATGAAGCCAAGACTGAAGTCAGCTCTTTCAAAGGCAAGGTCGAAGTTCAACTCGACAAAGTCGAGAAGGCTTTTGACTCGCGTGTCGCAAGTACCTTGAATCGTATCGGCATTCCGTCTAAACATGACGTGGAGACACTCTCTGCCAAGCTCGATGAGCTGACGGCATTGCTCGAACGCGTCGCGCATAAATCTTAAGGAGAACGGGATGGCTGGTAAAAAGAACACCGATAAAGAAGGCAGCTCGTGGATCGGGAAAGTCGAAGACTACTCCCGCAAAATCTGGCTGGCTGGTTTGGGCGTGTACTCGAAGATCGACACTGACGGCAGCAAGCTCTTCGATGCATTGGTTAAAGACGGCGAGAAAGCCGAGAAGCTCACCAAGAGCGCTGTCGATAAGAAAGTCGATGCCGCCAAGGATTCCGCTTCGTCGGCCAAGTCGCGTATCAGCGGCGTGAAAGATCGTGCAATGGGCAAGTGGGATGAGCTGGAAGGGGCTTTCGACAAGCGCCTGAACAGCGCCATTTCGCGCCTGGGTGTACCAAGCCGCAATGAGGTCAAGGCACTGCACAGCAAGGTCGATACCCTGACCAAGCAAATCGAAAAACTCACCGGTGCCAAGGTTGCGCCTGTTGCGGCCAAAACCGCAGCAGCGAAACCGGCTGCCAAGCCGCTGGCCAAGGCTGCCGCTAAACCAGCCGCCAAGACCGCCGCCGCCAAACCTGCAGCAGCCAAGCCAGCGGCCAAACCGGTCGCTGCCAAAGCGGCGGCTAAACCGGCAGCCAAGCCTGCAGCCAAGCCTGCAGCGAAAACCGCAGCAGCCAAACCGGCCACCAAGGCAGCAGCAAAACCTGCCGCCGCGAAGAAGCCGGCCGTGAAAAAACCGGCAGCGCCGAAAGCTGCTGCACCAAAACCAGCAGTGGCTGCCGCCACCCCGGCAACCCCGGTCAGCACATCGAACTCCGCTGCTGCACCGACCCCTGCTGCAACCCCGACTGCCGCGCCAGCGCCATCGACGCCAACCAGTCAGTCCTGATTTTTCCGGGACTCAAGAGAACGCCCGACCTGCAAAGGTCGGGCGTTTTTGTTTGTGATCCACTGTAGGAGCTGGCTTGCCAGCGAAGACGTCGTCACAGCCAACAAAATGCTGAATGACACACCCCTTTCTCCGTAGGAGCCGGCTTGCTGGCGAAGGGATCGCTGGATTTTGCGGTGATTTTTCGATCGCCTTCGCTGGCAAGCCAGCTCCTGCAGGGGGGTTATTCGTGTTCTTCGAGATATTGAAGTGCCATTTGCTCGGTCGCCACCTTGATCGGTGGCAACAGATGCGGCGCCACCAGCATCATGATCTGATATACCACCAGCCTCACCTCACCCTCGCGATCAAGAATCCGTTGGTAATCCAGCGAGAACAACAGTGTCATGGTGATCTGCTCCACCAACTGGCCCAGCGCCTGGGTGTCGCTGACCAACTGCCCCTGAGCCTTCAACTGCGCCAGCAATGAAGCCAGCGTGCGCTTGAGCGCGTTGAGCAGGTTGCGGATGCCCTTGGCCAGCTTCGGCAGGCGCCCGGCCAGGTTCGACAGGTCCTGGAACAGAAACCGGTAGTGCGCCAGGCGCTCGACGATCAGGTGCAGGAACAGCCAGTAATCTTCGGGGGCCAATTCGACATCGGCCGGCGGATCGAGCAGTGGTGCAAGTTCAGCCTGAAAGCGCTCGAACAAGCCGAGTATCAGCGGTTCCTTGCCGTGGAAGTGGTAGTAAAGATTACCCGGGCTAATCCCCATTTCATTGGCAACTTCCATGGTGGAGACGTTCGGTTCGCCCTTCTGATTGAACAACTGCAGGGCACATTCGAGGATCCGGTCGCGGGTTTTCATCCAGTCTTCTTATTGATCGAGTCATGCCACAGCCAACGCCTGTCCCTGTAGGAGCGAGCTTGCTCGCGAAAAACGAGGGGAACACGCGGTTGACCAGGCAGCACGCGTTATCGTTAACGTCCATCGCGAGCAAGCTCGCTCCTACAGGATTGAAGGCTGGCTGCAGCGTTTTAAGGTTCAGCGCACGCGCACGTAAGTGCCGGGCGCTGCCTCCATCGGTGGATAATTCTGGTTGCCCAGCGTCATCCGGGTTTCTTTCAGTGCGCCTGAACGCTCCTGAATCCAGCCCAGCCATTGAGTCCACCAGCTGCCGTCGACTTGCTTGGCGTCGTAATACCAGGCTCGTGGGTCGCCGCTCAGCTTCGTGCTTTCGACGAAATTGGCTTTCGGGTTGGAGGGCGGATTGAGAATGCTCTGCACATGCCCGCTGTTGGAGAGTATGAAGCGCCGCTCTCCACCCAGTAGCAGGGTGGAGCGGTACACCGCGTCCCAGGGGGTGATGTGGTCATTGATACCGGCCACACTGAAGCTGTCGACCGTGACTTTCTGCAAGTCGATCGGCGTACCGCACACTTCAAGGCCGCCCGGATGACTCAGCGGATTGTGCTTGAAGAAGTCCAGCAGGTCGCCATGGAGGGCCGCTGGCAGGCGCGTGCTGTCGTTGTTCCAGTAGAGAATGTCGAACGGCGGCGGTTCCTTGCCCAACAGGTAGTTGTTGACGAAGTAACTCCAGATCAAATCGTTGGGGCGCATCCAGGCGAAGACCTTGGCCATGTCTCGACCGTCCAGCACGCCTTTCTGATAGGACCGGCGCTTGGCTGCCTCGAGGGTTTGCTCATCGGCGAACAGGGTCGCGGGCGTGTCCATCTGACTGTCGAGCAGGCTCACCAGGTACGTCGCGCTGGATACCCTGCGCAGTTGTCGCTTGGCTTGCAAATGCCCTTGCAGGGCGGCGATGGTCAGGCCGCCGGCGCAGGCGCCCATCAGGTTGACCTCGCGGGCGCCGGTGATCGCCCGGCAAACGTTCATCGCTTCTTCCACGGCTTCAACGTAGGTCGACAGCCCCCATTCGCGATGGCGCACATCAGGATTGCGCCAACTGATCATGAAGGTTTGCAGGCCGTTTTTCAGGGCGAACTGGACGAAGCTGTTGTGGGGGCTCAGGTCGAAAATGTAGTACTTGTTGATCTGCGGCGGCACCACCAGCAAGGGTTTGGAATACTGTTTTTCGCTCATTGGCTTGTACTGGATCAGCTCCAGCAGCTCATTGCGAAACACCACGGAGCCGGTGGTGGTGGCGACCGTTTTGCCCACTTCGAAAGCTTGTTTGGTGACCTGCCTGGGCAGGCCGTCGTTGTGCAGCAGGTCGTCGACCAGGTGGCTGATACCGCGCACCAGGCTGTTGCCGCCGGAATTGAAGATCTCTTTGATCGCCAGCGGATTGAGCAAGGTATTGGACGGGGCCAGGGCATCGTTGAGCAACGCGAACGCGAAGTGGGCACGGGCGCGATCGTCCGGGCTCATGTTGCTGTCGTCGATCCAGTGTTTGACTTGCTTTTGCCAGCTCAGATAAGCCTGCAGGCTGCGACGATAAAAAGGGTTGAGGCTCCATGCGGGGTCGGCAAAGCGATTGTCCTGCGGATTGGTCGGGTGCAGGGTTTCACCCAGCAGCACTCGACCCAACTGGCCGCCCAGTTTCAAGGCGTGTCGGGCGGTGTGCACCGGGTTGCGCAAACCATGGGCGGCAACGCTGCGCAGGGTTGAAAACAGATCCCGACCCCGCAGGCCGGTAATCGCACTCTGTGCATTGATGAACGCGGCGGGAGTCGGTAAAAATTCCCTCGCTGGTTTATCGCGCATGACTCAACACTCCTTGGTCTTCAGGCCCAAAACAAATACGTCGAACCAGAACACCATAGTCGCTGTTACGGGTTGTTGCGCGCAGCGGCGTCCTGCCGGCCGACAATGGGCCGGTTAACCGCCCAATGGCGCCGGATGCGGATGCATGACCGCGCGCTGCCTTTCTTCCTCAAGGAATTTCATGATGATCGGTGCCACTGCTTCGGCCCGGGTAATCAGGAACAGATGCCCGTCATCGATGATGTGCAACTGAGCGTTGGGAATCCGCCACGCCAGCACACGCATGTTGATCAGCGGGATCAGCGGATCGTCGTCGCCGGCCAGCACCAGGGTTGGCTGATGGATCTTGTGCAGCCAGTGAATGCTGGTCCAGCCGACGCCCGCGAACAACTGCCAGTAGTAACCGAGCTTGCCCGCGGAGCGCACCTTGGCGGCGTGGCTGGCGGCGAGGGTTGGATCGCGCCGGAACGCACCGCCGTAAATCATCGGCGCAATGCGGATGACATGAGACGGCTGGATATAGCGCCGTGGGCTGGCCATCAGCCATAGCACTTTGGGCTTGCCCGGCACCATCACCGCGCCAGCCGCCGTGGCCGCCAGAACGAGTTTTTTGCACCGCTCGGGGTAGTCGAAGGCGAACTGCTGGGCGAGGGCGCCACCCCAGGACACGCCGATCACGTTGACTTTTCCATAGTCGAGATAGTCGAGCATCCGCGCCGTGAGTTTCGCCAGGCCCGGAAAACGATACGGTCGGTTTGGCGTCGACGAGCCGCCGACCCCGGGTACATCGAAGGCGATGACTTCCAGGTCCGGGTCCAGCGCTGCGATGAACGGAAACACCAGCTCCAGGTTGGCGCCAATGCCGTTGAAAATCAGCAAGGGCGTCAAGTGAGGCTTGCCGGGGCGTACCGCCGTGCGGAGGGTCTGGCCATCCAGGTCGACGGTACGAAATATGAACTGTTGCGGCATGCTTCAAACCCTGTGGGTGAATTCGTACTCGATCCCCTGTAGGAGCGAGCTTGCTCGCGAAAAACGACAGGACAACGCGTGATCCAGGGAGTATGCGTTCTCGTTGACGTCCATCGCGAGCAAGCTCGCTCCTACAGGTAGAGCGAGGTGCGTCGATTACCGCTCGTGTACGTAAGTGCCCGGTGCCGCCTCGCCTGGCGGATACGCCTTGTTGCCCAGTTTCGCCGGAGCCTTTTTCAGGTCGCCCGAACGCTCGGCCTGCCAGGCCTGCCAATGCAGCCACCAGGAGTCAGTGTGCTTGGTGGAGTTTTCTTGCCAGTCCTCGGCCTTGACCGGCATTTCGCTGCTGGTCATGTAGCGCGATTTCGGATTGCCCGGCGGGTTCAGAATGCTCTGGATATGCCCGCTGCTGGACAGCACGAACTCGACCTTGCCGCCGAACAGTTGCGCCGATTTGTAGCAGGACTTCCACGGCGTGATGTGGTCGTTGGTCCCGGCCAGGGAAAAGATGTCGACAGTGACCTGCTTCAGGTCGATCGGCGTACCGCACACTTCCAGTGCGTCGGGGCGAATCAGCGGGTTGTTCTTGAACAGTTCGATCAGGTCGCCGTGGAATGCCGCAGGCAACCGCGTGGTGTCGTTGTTCCAGAACAGGATGTCGAACACCGGCGGCTCGTTGCCCAGCAGGTAGTTGTTGACCCAGTAGTTCCAGATCAGATCGTTGGGGCGCATCCAGGCGAAGACTTTCGCCATGTCGCGGCCTTCCAGCACACCGGCCTGATATGAGTGGCGCTTGGCGGATTCGAGGGTTTGTTCATTGACGAATAGCGCCACGTCGCTGTCCAGCGTGGTATCGAGCACGCTGACCAGCAAGGTGAGCGCATTGACCTTGGTTTCGCCAAGCGCCGCATAGTGACCCAGCAGCGCGGTGCAGGTGATGCCGCCGGAGCAGGCGCCGAGCATGTTCACGTCTTTGCTGCCAGTGATCGCGGTGACCACGTCGACCGCTTCCTTGAGCGCCTCGATGTAGGTCGACAGCCCCCACTCGCGCTGCTCCTTGGTCGGGTTGCGCCAGCTGACGATGAAGGTCTGCACGTTATTGCGCAGGCAGAACCGCGCCAGGCTCTTGTCCGGGCTCAGGTCGAACACATAGAACTTGTTGATCTGCGGCGGCACCACCAGCAAGGGCCGCTCGTGCACCTGCTCGGTGGTCGGCCGGTACTGGATCAACTCCAGCACGTCGTTGCGGAAGACGACTGCGCCTTCGGTCACGCCCAGGCTTTTGCCGACTTCAAATGCGCCCATGTTGACCTGGCTCGGCATGCCGCCGTTGTGCACCAGATCCTTGGCCAGATGCGAGAGGCCGTCGAGCAGGCTTTTGCCGCCGGTTTCGAAGAAGCGTTTGACCGCTGCCGGGTTGGCCGCGCTGTTGGTCGGCGCCATGGCTTCGGTCATGAGATTGATCACGAAATGCCCGCGACTGGCATCATTGGGCGACAGATTGCTCTCGTCGATCCAGTCGTGGAGCTCCTTGCGCCACGCCAGATAAGTTTGCAGATAACGTTTGTAGAGCGGGTTCTGGCTCCAGGCCGGATCCGCGAAGCGACGGTCATCGCTTGCCGGTTGCAGCCCGGACTTGCCGAGCAGCACGTGCGTGAGTTCACGACCGAAATGGGCGACATGTTTGGCACTGTGAATGGGTTGTTTGATGGCTTGCCTGAGCACCATCCGAGCAGACGCCAGCAGATCCTTGCCACGCAATCCAACGACAGGATTCAGTCCCAAGGTGTTTTCCGAGGCCTGATACTTCAAGTCATCGTTATTCTTGTTACTCATCTACGACGCTCCATTGTCCCGAGACGAGTACCCGGGCCGGCTGCGCAGTCTCACAGCCAATGCCAGGTACTACTGCTCGGGTGACCGTTAATTCTGCATCGCTGCTTTTCAGTACAGCGAGCACTGCAGGGACCTTGCCAGTTCCATTGGTTACCCGAGTTTAATTTTTTTCGCAAGCAGGCCAATCGTCGGCCTGTAAGCCGAGCATTCAAACAGATGAAATTAGAAAATGCCTTCTAAAGAACGAGAGGCCCGACCTAGAGCATCAGCTTGACGATGGACTCGCTTGGGTCACGGGTTTTTCCGGCCGCCTTGAGCTCGGCAAGATAATCGTTCCAGAGATCCTCTTGGCGCATGCCCAACTGGTACAGGTATTCCCAGGTGAACAGGCCGCTGTCGTGGCCGTCGTCGAAGGTCAGTTTCAGTGCGTACTGGCCGGCCGGTTCGACCTTGGACAGGCCTACGCCGATCTTGCCAAATTGCAGGATGGGTTTGCCGTGGCCCTGGACCTCGGCGGAGGGAGAGTGCACCCGAAGGAATTCGGCGGGCAGGTGAAATTCCTCGCCGGTCGCGTATTTCAGCGACAGGGTTTTCGAGGCTTTGTGCAGTTTGATGTCGGTGGGGAGTTGGGTCATGGCCTGAGTTCCGTTATGGGTGGAACCCTGCAGGAGCGAGCTTGCTCGCGATGGACGTTAACGATAACGCGTACTTACTGAATACACGCGTCGCCCTCAGGTTCATCGCGAGCAAGCTCGCTCCTACAAGTGTGGCTTACAGGATATAACGGGACAGGTCTTCGTTCTGCGCCAATTCGCCCAGGTGGTTGTTGACGTAGTCGGCGTCGATCAGGATCGCCTTCTCCTCGTGGGCGCTGGCCAGATCGCCGGCGCTGAACGACACCTCTTCAAGCAGGCGCTCGAGCAGGGTGTGCAGGCGGCGGGCACCGATGTTCTCGGTCTTCTCGTTGACCTGCCAGGCGATCTCGGCGATTCGCTTGATGCCGTCCGGCTGGAACTCGATGACCAGGCCTTCGGTTTTCAGCAAAGCGCAATACTGCTCGGTGAGCGAGGCGTGCGGCTCGCTGAGAATGCGTTCGAAGTCTTCAGGCGTCAGCGCCTTCAGCTCGACGCGAATCGGCAGGCGACCTTGCAGCTCGGGCACCAGGTCGCTCGGCTTGCTCAAGTGGAACGCACCGGAGGCGATGAACAGGATGTGGTCGGTCTTGACCATGCCCAGCTTGGTGTTGACGGTGCAGCCTTCGATCAGCGGCAGCAAATCGCGCTGCACGCCTTCACGGGACACGTCGACTCCACCGGAGTTGCCGCGCTTGGCGACCTTGTCGATTTCGTCGATGAACACGATGCCGTGCTGCTCGACCGCTTCCAGGGCCTTGGCCTTCAACTCTTCTTCGTTGACCAGGCGACCGGCTTCTTCGTCACGCACCAGTTTCAGTGCTTCCTTGACCTTGATCTTGCGGCTTTTCTTTTTGCCCTTGCCCATGTTGGCGAACAGGCTCTGCAACTGGTTGGTCATTTCTTCCATGCCCGGCGGCGCGGAGATATCGACGCCGACCACTTCGGCAACTTCGATTTCGATCTCCTTGTCGTCCAGCTGACCTTCGCGCAGGCGCTTGCGGAACAGCTGGCGGGTGTTGGAATCGGCCGACGGCGCGGCGTCTTCGTTGAAACCCATGCGTGCCGGTGGCAACAGGGCGTCAAGGATGCGTTCTTCGGCGGCGTCTTCGGCGCGATGGCGAACCTTGGTGATTTCCTGTTCGCGCAGCAGTTTGATGGCCGCGTCAGCCAGGTCGCGAATGATCGATTCTACGTCGCGACCGACATAACCGACTTCGGTGAACTTGGTCGCTTCGACTTTGATGAACGGTGCGTTGGCCAGTTTGGCCAGGCGCCGGGCGATCTCGGTTTTACCGACGCCGGTCGGGCCGATCATCAGGATGTTCTTGGGGGTCACTTCAACGCGCAGCTCTTCAGGCAGCTGCATCCGACGCCAGCGGTTACGCAGCGCGATGGCGACGGCGCGCTTGGCATCGTCCTGGCCGATGATATGGCGATTGAGTTCGTGGACGATTTCACGGGGAGTCATGGACATAAGTATTTGGCGGACCTCAAGCAAGAATGAGCCGTGGCACAAAGGCCTGAACAGGCTTACTCGGCGCAGTCCTGCTCCTCAATGGTCTGGGTGTGGTTGGTGAATACACAGATGTCGCCGGCGATGCCAAGTGCGGTTTCGACGATTTCCCGGGCGGACAGATCGGTTTTCTTCAGCAGCGCGCTGGCGGCGGCCTGGGCATAACCACCCCCGGAACCCATGGCGATCAGCCCTTCTTCGGGTTCGACCACGTCGCCGTTGCCGGTAATGATCAGGGACGCGTCTTTGTTGGCGACCGCGAGCATGGCTTCGAGGCGGCTGAGGGTGCGGTCGGTGCGCCACTCTTTGGCGAGTTCGACGGCGGCGCGAACCAGATGACCCTGATGTTTCTCGAGCTGGCCTTCGAAACGCTCGAACAGGGTGAAGGCGTCGGCAGTGGCGCCGGCAAAGCCGGCGATCACCTGGCCGTGGTACAGGCGGCGAACTTTCTTCGCGTTGCCTTTCATCACGGTATTGCCCAGAGAAACCTGGCCGTCGCCGCCCATGACGACTTTGCCGTGGCGGCGAACTGAAACGATGGTGGTCAAGGGAGAGTCTCCACGCAGTGGGGCGAAAATGCCTTATGCCAACTCATATGGGGGTGGTGATGCGTTTTTCAACTGCGGGGAGGGAGAGAGGACGAGCGGTGTGGTTTTGGCGAGGTGTGTGTTGCGTGTGCTGACGCCATTCGCGAGCAAGCCCGCTCCCACACTGGATTTGTGTTGTTTGCAGGTTCTATGGCAAACGGAGATTCAATGTGGGAGCGGGCTTGCTCGCGAAGGAGGCGACCCGGTATTCCAGGCCGCCCAGAGCATTTGCCCCGTTATTATCTCTTGAGGCTGTGTCCTTTAACGGCTCTGGCGTTGTTGTAACAACAGGTTGCTGAAACCGCTGCCGGCCAGTTGTTTCTGGGCGGTGGTCAGTTGCTCGCGGTTGCTGAACGGTCCGACCAGTACCCGATACCAGGTTTCATCTTTCACGGTGCCGGATTCAACCGCCACCGCCTGACCGAGCAGGATGATCTGCGCGCGAACCTTGTCCGCGTCAGCTTCTTTGCGGAACGAGCCGGCCTGCAGGAAGAACTTGGTCACCGGTGCCGCTTTGGACACCGGCGGCGCTGGCGGCGGAGTAATCCCGGCCAGTGCGGCCTGAGCCCGCGCGGTATCGATCTTCGCCGCTTGCTCCGGCGTCACCGGCGTGGTCGGAATGGCCGGCACTTGTGGCGTCGGCAGGGTTTTCTCCGGCACCGCGTCCGGCGGCACGATCACTTCCGATTCCGGCAGCAAGGTATAGAAGTCGTATTTCGGCTTCACCGGCTGTGTCGGGCTCGGCGGGGTCTTGTTGGCCTCGGCGATCCGGGTGGCTTTCTGCTGCTCGATTTTCTCGCGCTTGACGCTCTCGCTGCCCTTGCCCGGTTCCAGCTTCATCAGGAACACGATAAACGCGCCGACCGTGAGGCCGATGGCCATCCACAGCCAGCCCGGAATCGGTTGCTTTGCAGGAGCTTGGTAACGGCTGGCGCCACGCTTGGGTGCAGGTTTTTTCTTGGCGGCCAACTTACATACGCTCCAGAGTTTCCAGACCCAAGAGTTCCAGGCCTTGCTTGAGAGTGCGGCCGGTCAGCGCGGCGAGGCGCAGGCGGCTCTGCATTTGCGCCGGGGTGTCGGCGCCGAGGATCGGGCAGTTCTCGTAGAAACTGGAGAACAGGCCTGCGACATCGTACAGGTAGGTGCACAGAATGTGCGGCGTACCTTTGTCGGACACGTTATTCAACACTTCGCCGAACTGCGCCAGTTTCGCGGCCAGTTCGTGTTCGTGTGCCGCCTCGAGGACGATCTGGCCTTCGACTTCGCTGAAATCCTTGCCGAGTTTGCGGAACACTCCGGCCACGCGGGTGTAGGCGTACAGCAGATACGGTGCGGTGTTGCCTTCGAAGTTCAGCATCAGGTCGAAGTTGAAGCTGTAGTCGCTGGTGCGATGCTTGGACAGATCGGCGTACTTCACCGCGCCAATGCCCACGACCCTGGCGATGTTGCGCAGTTCGTCCTCAGCCAGTTCCGGGTTTTTCTCTTTCACCAGGTTGTAGGCCCGTTCCTGGGCTTCGGTCAGCAGGTCGATCAGCTTCACGGTGCCGCCGTCACGGGTCTTGAACGGACGGCCGTCGGCGCCGTTCATGGTGCCGAAGCCCATGTGTTCCATCTCCATCGGGTGCGTCACGAAGCCGGCCTTGCGCGCCACGGCGAACACTTGCTGGAAGTGCAGGGCCTGACGTTGATCGACGAAATACAGTGCGCGATCGGCCTTGAGCTTGCCGCTGCGGTAACGCACAGCCGCCAGGTCGGTGGTGGCATACAGGTAGCCGCCGTCGGCCTTGACGATGATCACCGGCAGCGGGTCGCCATCGGCGTTCTTGAACTCGTCGAGGAACACGCACTGGGCGCCGTTACTTTCGACCAGCATGCCGGCGGCCTTGAGGTCGTTGACCACGTTGATCAGGTCGTCGTTGTAGGCGCTTTCGCCCATCACGTCGGCCATGGTCAGTTTGACGTTCAACAGCTCGTAGATTTTCTGGCAGTGGGACAGCGAGATGTCCTTGAACTTGGTCCACAGCGCCAGGCAGTCCGGGTCACCGGCTTGCAGCTTGACCACCAGGCCTCGAGCCCGGTCGGCGAATTCTTCGGATTCATCGAAACGTTGCTTGGCCGCGCGGTAGAAGTTTTCCAGGTCCGACAGCTCGTCGCTGGTGACCGGGTTTTCCTGCAGGTACGCCATCAGCATGCCGAACTGGGTGCCCCAGTCGCCAACGTGGTTCTGGCGGATCACTTCGTCGCCGAGGAACTCGAGGACCCGCGCCACGCCGTCGCCGATGATGGTCGAGCGCAAGTGGCCGACGTGCATCTCTTTGGCCAGGTTCGGCGCCGACAGGTCGACCACGGTGCGCTGCGCCGCACCCGCCTTGCGCACGCCGATGTGAGCGTCGGCCAGGGCGGCATCCAGGCGAGTGGCCAGGGCCTGGGTGTTCTGGAAGAAATTGAGGAAGCCCGGGCCGGCGATTTCGGCTTTGGAGACGTTTTCGTCGGCCGGCAGCGCGGCGATGATTTTCTCGGCCAGGTCGCGCGGCTTCATGCCGGCCGGTTTGGCCAGCATCATCGCGATGTTGCTGGCGAAATCGCCGTGAGTCTTGTCACGGGAGTTTTCCACCTGAATCGCCGGCGACAGGCCTTCAGGCAACACACCTTCGTTGACGAGTTGGGTGATGGCTTGTTGGATCAGCTGGCGAATGGTGTCTTTCATGGTCTTCTCTTTCGACCGCAAGCGCGGCGGCGCTTCAATGCGCTGGTGGAAAAACTGGGCATTATCCGTGGCGAAGGCGGGCTTGCCAACTATAGCGGGCAGGTTGTGGATATGTGGTGACTATTCGGCCGCTTTCGCTGTAGGAGCGGGCTTGCTCGCGAATAACCTGAGAACGCCGCGGGGTGTCAGGTTTGCAGCGTTATCGTTGACGACCATCGCGAGCAAGCTCGCTCCTACAGGGGGATATGCATCGATCACACAACCGATGAACACCACAGGCCCGTTGTGGGAGCGAGACCGGCTTGCCCGCGATGGCGATCTTGAAATCAATACAAATCCACCGGATCCACATCCAACGACCAGCGCACCGCCCGCCCACCAGGCATCTGCTCCAAAATCAGCAGCCAGCTACTTAATAGTCGATGCAGTGGTGCGCGAGCCGTCGCTTGTAGCAACAACTGCGCACGATAGCGCCCGGCCCGTCGTTCCATCGGTGCCGGTACCGGCCCGAGCAGCTCGATCCCGGTCAGGTTCTGTTCGGCCAGCAAACGCTCGGCCTCGCTGCACGCTTCATCGAGAAAACCTTCGGCCTGCCCCGGTTTGTGCGCTTCGGCCCGCAGCAGCGCCAAGTGCGCAAACGGCGGTAGTCCTGCCGAGCGACGTTCGCTCAACGCCTGCTCGGCAAACGCGAAATACCCCTGTTCGGTCAATTGCACCAGCAGCGGATGGTCTGCAAGGTGGGTTTGAATGATCACCTTGCCCGGCTCTTCAGCCCGGCCTGCGCGGCCTGCGACCTGGACGATCAGCTGCGCCATGCGTTCGCTGGCGCGGAAGTCGCCGGAGAACAGGCCGCCATCGGCATCGAGTATCGACACCAGGGTCACCCGTGGGAAGTGGTGCCCTTTGGCAAGCATCTGCGTGCCTACCAGAATGCAGGGATGGCCTTTCTGGATAGTGGCGAACAGCTGGTTCATCGCGTCCTTGCGTGAAGTGCTGTCGCGGTCGACCCGCAGCACCGGGACGTCGGGGAACAAAATAGCCAGGCGTTCCTCGGCGCGCTCGGTGCCGGCCCCTACCGGGCGCAGGTCGACTTTCCCGCACTTGGGGCAATGCCGGGGCACGCGTTCGACGTAGCCGCAATGGTGGCAGCGCAACTCGCCGGAGCGCTGGTGCACGGTCATCCGTGCATCGCAGCGTTGGCATTCGGACATCCAGCCGCAGTCGTGACACAGCAGCGTCGGCGCAAAACCGCGGCGGTTGAGAAAAACCAACACCTGCTGACCCGCCGCCAGTGTCTGGCCGATGGCCTGCTGCATCGGCCCGGAAATGCCGCTGTCCAGGGGGCGGCTTTTCACGTCGAGACGCAGAAAGCGCGGTTGCTTGGCGCCACCGGCGCGTTCATTCAGGCGCAGGAGTCCGTACCGACCGGTATAGGCGTTATGCAGGCTTTCCAGTGACGGCGTGGCGGAGCCGAGGACAATCGGAATATTTTCCTGCCGTGCCCGCACCAACGCCAGGTCGCGAGCGTGATAGCGCAGGCCCTCCTGCTGTTTATAGGAGCTGTCGTGCTCTTCATCGATGATGATCAGGCCGGGGTTCTTCATCGGGGTGAACAGCGCCGAGCGGGTGCCGATAATGATGTCGGCCTCGCCGTCCCGCGCGGCAAGCCAGGCGTCCAGGCGCTCACGATCATTGACCGCCGAGTGGATCAGCGCGATGCGTGCATTGAAACGCTGCTCGAAGCGCGCCAGGGTCTGCGGGCCGAGGTTGATCTCCGGGATCAGCACCAGTGCCTGCTTGCCCGCTTCAAGAGTTTCGCGAATGAGCTGCAGATACACTTCGGTCTTGCCGCTGCCGGTGACGCCGGCCAGTAAAAACGCATGATAACTGTCGAAACCGGCGCGAATCGCTTCATAAGCCGCACGCTGCTCGGGATTGAGCGGCAGCTCCGGTTGCGCCAGCCAGCGTTCGTGGCGCGCGCCGGGGGCGTGCCTGCGGATTTCCACCTGTACCAGGTCTTTGGCCAGCAACAGGTCGAGGCTGTCCTTGCTCAACATCAGTTTGCTCAGCAGCTGATGGGCGACGCCGTGGGGATGCTGGGCCAGGGTCGCCAGGGCCTCACGCTGGCGCGGGGCGCGGGCGATGCGTGGGTCATCGAGGCTGGCGCCCGGCGCAGCGGACCAGAAACGCTCCTGGCGCGCTTCGGCCAGTTCGCCCTGGCGCAACAACACCGGCAGCGCCCAGCTCAAGGTATCGCCGAGGCTGTGTTGATAATACTGGGAGGTCCACAGGCACAGCTTGAACAGCGCCGGCGGCAATGGCGGCGTGGCGTCGAGCAGGGCCAGGGCCGGTTTGAGCTTTTCTGCCGGGACTTCGCTGGTGTCGGTGACCTCCACCAGAATCCCGATCATCTCCCGTCGGCCGAACGGCACCCGCAGGCGCATGCCCGGATGCAACTGGGCGCGCAGCACGCCGGCCGGGGCACGGTAATCGAACAGGCGGCGCAGCGGCGAGGGCAGGGCGAGGCGCAATATGGCGTCGGGCACGCGGGGGGATCTCTTTGGGCGGGCAATAAATGCAAGGCTGGACGCAATACCTGTAGGAGCGAGCTTGCTCGCGAAGGTATTCCAGCCGCTGAGTGGCGTCGGTTGTACCTTTTTCGCGAGCAAGCTCGCTCCTACAGAGCAATGTGCTTTGGACCGGGAGCCTAGCAGACGGTCGGTGTGAGGGACAGCTTGCGTGATTTGAAACCTCTGGTAGAATCCGCGGCCTAATTACGTGCGGTATTCAACAATGGTGTTGAGTGGCGGCACGCTAGCCTGAGGAATACACCATGAAAGCCGATATCCATCCAGCATACGAAACCATCGAAGTAACTTGCAGCTGCGGCAACAAGTTCGAAACCCGTTCGAACCTGTGCAAGCCACTGGGTACTGACGTATGCAACGAGTGCCACCCGTTCTACACCGGTAAGCAGAAGACTCTGGATACTGGCGGCCGTGTACAGCGCTTCGCAGACCGTTTCGGTGCGTTTGGCAAAGCCAAGGCTCCTGCTGCGGCAGAGTAAGGTTACAAAGCCCCATGGGCTTTACCTTGCTGATGAAAAAGGCGTCCCTTGCGGGCGCCTTTTTTGTGTCTGCGTTTTGGCTATGTGCTGCCCAGGCCTTCTGCCCGGCGCCGGACGGCCTGGCCTCGGTCACGGTGCAGCGGGTGGTGGACGGCGACACGCTGCGCCTGAGCGATGGCCGCAGTGTGCGCATGATCGGTTTGAATACCCCGGAGCTGGGCAGGAAAGGCCGTGCCGACGAGCCGCTCGCCGTGACGGCCCGCAAACGCCTGCAAGCGCTGGTTGCGGCCAGCGACGGACGGCTCGCAGTGCTGCCCGGCAAGGAAAGCAAGGATAACTACGGCCGTACCCTGGCTCATCTCTACAGCGCGGATGGCGCCAACCTCGAAGCGCAAATGCTCGCTGAGGGCCTGGGATTCCAGGTGGCCGTCGCGCCCAATGTCGATCTGGTCGCCTGCCAGCAAGCCGCGGAACGCAGTGCCCGTCAGGCCGGGCTGGGCGTGTGGCGACAATCACCTGTTTTGAAAGCGGAGCAGATCAACACGTCCGGTTTTGCCGTGCTCAGCGGTCGTGTGAGCAAGGTACAGCGCAATCGCGGCGGGGTTTGGATCGAGTTGCAGGATGCAGTTGTATTGCGCGTTGCACCCAATATGCTTGGCCAGTTCGATGTGGCGGCGCTTGAGCGGCTCAAGGGCAAGCAGATCGAGGCGCGCGGCTGGGTAGTGGATCGTTCGCGCCGCGGTGGGCGCAAAAACGGGCAGGCGCGCTGGTTATTGCCACTGACCCATCCGGCGATGCTGCAAGCGCTACCCTGATAAAAAATTGTAGACATTTTTTATGTCGATTGTGAACAGTCCATCCCTTGTGTTCCGTGGCTCTTGGCCCAAAGTCGTAGGGCAGGCCGCTTGACAGCGGTGACTGGTCAGTCTTGTGGGGACTTTGCGACACGAGTATCCTCGGCGATCCGTCTGTCCAACAGTAAAAGCGGAATGCCCACATGTCTGATCTGAAAACTGCCGCTCTCGAATATCACGCCCATCCTCGTCCAGGGAAGCTGAGTGTCGAGCTCACCAAGGCCACCGCTACCGCCCGCGACCTGTCGCTGGCCTACAGCCCCGGCGTAGCCGAACCAGTACGCGAAATCGCCCGCGATCCTGAACTGGCCTACAAATACACCGGCAAGGGCAATCTGGTTGCAGTCATTTCCGATGGCACAGCGATTCTCGGCCTGGGTAACCTCGGCCCATTGGCTTCCAAGCCAGTGATGGAAGGTAAAGGCGTGCTGTTCAAGCGCTTCGCCGGCATCGACGTTTTCGACATCGAAGTCGACTCCGAAAGCCCGCAAGCCTTCATCGACACCGTCAAGCGCATCTCCATCACGTTTGGTGGCATCAACCTGGAAGACATCAAGGCACCCGAGTGCTTTGAGATCGAACGCGCCCTGATCGAACAGTGCGACATTCCGGTCTTCCACGATGACCAGCACGGCACCGCGATCGTGACCGCAGCCGGCATGATCAACGCCCTGGAAATCGCTGGCAAAACCCTGGCTGACGCCAAGATCGTCTGCCTGGGCGCCGGTGCTGCCGCCATCTCCTGCATGAAATTGCTGGTGAGCATGGGCGCCAACATCGAAAACATCTACATGGTTGACCGCACCGGCGTGATCCACTCCGGCCGTGACGACCTGAACCAGTACAAGGCTGTTTTCGCTCACGCGACCGAGAAACGCACCCTGGCTGACGCGCTGGAAGGCGCTGACGTGTTCGTAGGCCTGTCCGGTCCGAACCTGCTGAGCGCTGAAGGCCTGAAATCCATGGCGGCCAACCCGATCGTGTTCGCGTGCTCGAACCCGGATCCGGAAATCTCCCCGGAACTGGCGCATGCCACCCGCGACGACGTGATCATGGCCACCGGCCGTTCGGACTACCCGAACCAGGTCAACAACGTACTGGGCTTCCCGTTCATCTTCCGCGGTGCCCTGGACGTTCGCGCCAAGCGCATCAACGAAGAAATGAAAGTGGCTGCGGCCAACGCCCTGCGTGAACTGGCCAAACTGCCAGTGCCTCAGGAAGTGTGCGACGCCTATGGCGGCATCAAGCTGGAATTCGGTCGTGAGTACATCATTCCGAAACCAATGGATGCCCGCCTGATCACCCTGATCTCCGATGCCGTGGCCAAGGCTGCGATCGAGACCGGTGTGGCGACCCTGCCGTATCCGAAGAACTACCCGCTGAAAAGCGTGGATGATGTGTTCAACGGTTAAGTCGTTGTAGCGCTTCAACCGAAAGCCCCGATTCGTATGAGTCGGGGCTTTTTTTTTTTATGTCTGAGAGGTTTGTGTCGTTTGTGAGGGCCTCTTCGCTGGCAAGCCAGCTCCTACAGGATCAGAGGCATTTCGGCGGACCCCTGTAGGAGCTGGC
>NZ_MULM01000164.1:0-81969 GCF_002029345.1 Pseudomonas sp. VI4.1 | reverse complement strand
CGACATTGAAAACCATGATCGGCGTGATGCGTGCGGTAGGCCTGGACATGACAGCAAAACAGCACGTCGACCTAGCCAACGGGTAAACGTTGCGCTGACTCAAACCCGCCGTTGTGCGGTTTTTTTTCAAAATGTCTTGCCGACGCCGCTCTGCCGGGCTGCTCAGAGGCCGAGTGTTGGGCGCGGGAAATAAACGCTTTTCAAAGCAGCAGCCGCAGGCTGCATCAAAACTCTTGGGACTGGAGCGCGCTGCCGGTGGTGGGTCTGCTCGTCAGCTTCGGAAGGTCGCGGTAAGCCCGGACTATCCAGAGCCTGGCCGCGTGCAAGGGGTCGTGGAATACCGCAGGCGCGAAGCGACAAGGATATGCCGCGAAAGCCCCTTGTAGGCAAGGCCGGGCGGCGGATAGGCCATTGGGGCGATCCGCTACCTTCCGATGATGATGAGCCTACCTGGTGATGCGGAAGGACCGGCAAGCGGAGCGCGCAGGCCGGAGACGTGAGGATCGAAGCCCGAAGGGCCAAGACCTGGCGCGCTTTTGGCCAAGGCTTGGTTCACGAGAGCCGCCCCCCGAAGGGGGCACGCCTGCAGGTTGTCGTTCCTTCCATCACTTCCCGCTGGCTGTCGCGTAAAGGCTGGATTACTGTACATGCAAACAGTATTCCGGTGATTTATGAAAGTCGTAGCAATCCAGCCTCTCTTGGGATCTGGCGTCCCGCTTCAACTGTTGTCCTGCACCGCTGCCGGTGGATTTCCCAGCCCAGCGGCTGATTATTACGAACCGCCCATTTCGCTCGACGAACTGTTGAACATTCGCGCACCACATATCTGGATCGTGAAAGTCGAAGGCGAGAGCATGCGCGATGCCGGAATTTTCACCGGAACCCGTTTGATCATCGACCGGACAGTGACGGCGTGTTCCGGACACATTGTGATGGCGTACGTCGACAACCAACCCGTGGTAAAGCGGCTGGCCAAGTCAGCTGCAGGGTGGACACTCGAATCAGCAACCCCGACATACAAGGCCGTCACTCCCGACGAATACAGTACGAAGTGTTTGGCGTCGTGACTTGGAGTCTGTCGCCTCATGAACTTTGAACCCCGGCGACCTGTGTTCAGCCTGGTCGACGCGAACAAGTTTTACTGCAGCTGCGAGCGCATTTTCCGGCCCGAGCTGAGGGGTAAACCAGTGGTGGTTCTTTCGAACTCGGATGGCTGCATCGTTGCTTGCACCAATGAGGCCAAGGAGCTTGGTTTGAAGATGGGAGATCCTTATTTCAAGATCCGGGCATTTCTGGAGCGCAACGGTGTTGCAGCGTTCAGCAGCAATTACACGCTCTACGGCGAGTTATCGCACAGGATGGCAATGGCTACAGCGTCCCTGGTCAGTGCCGTGGAACAGTATTCAATTGATGATGCCCTGGGTTATGTCCTCTCTCTGAACCTCTATCGACGGCAGCTCACCGTGGCACAACGGGCTTTGATCGCTGCCGAGCTGTCCTCACTGCGCGGGAGTAGCACTATCACTGTTGACCTGGAGAAGGCCGCCGGGCAGGAGCTGTGCCTTTGTTGTGGATGTAGCAAAGAGGCTGGAGAATCGGGTGAAGGCAAAAATGCAGGCCCGTGATGCTGAGGAGACGTGAGGGTTGGGATTTTCTGGAAGGGTGATTTCATAGGTTAAAGCCCGAACAGAAAAGGAGTACCCAACATGCAAACACCTCAGGACGACACCGTAATGGATTTTGGCCCGAACCTCTTCGGTGGCGAGGGTGGCTCCGCGTCCATCCCTTCCGCTGATGATGCAGATGCTACGAACGAGGCCCTGGAGGGTGCGGCGAGTGTTTCTCATCAGATGACTGAAGGTTGTATCGAAGAGAAGACAGCCGAGGCCGGCAGCGTCCAGGCTGGTGGTAACAGCGCTCCCTCGAGCAGCGATGTTGCACCTGGCGTGAACACTCAACAGGCGCCACTCAAACCAAGGCAGGGAAGTCCGAAGTATATGCTGCTTCAACCTTACTGTTGAGGGTATGCGCGAGAGCCATTTCGCAAACCTCTCGCTGGTGATCGGTTTCTTCCGCAGCCCACGTCCGAAAAGTAGATCTGAACCCATGCGGTACGACGCCATCGACCTGGAGCTGAGCGAGCACCCTGGCCATGGCATTGCCGGGAATGGGGCCTGTTCGCCAGGAGTTGAGAAATATCCACTTGTCATGCTTTCCGACCTGCTGCCGTAGCACCTCGAGCATTTGCTCGGTAAGGGGTACCCGGTGAGCCTTGCCCGCTTTCATGCGTTCTGCTGGGATGTACCAGATTTTCTCTTCCCAATCTATTTCCGGCCACTGGGCCCCGCTCACCTCTTGGTTACGGGTCGCAGTCAGAATTGCGAATTCAACAGCACGAGCTGCTGCCCCATCCAGGGAATCGAGCCTAGCCAACAGCTCGGCAGTGCGTAAAGGTGTCGGAGACGGGAAGGGGACTACCGTATGCGATTGCTTGGGCAAGAGCTTGTCGAGATGACCACGCCACCGTGCGGGGTTTTCACCTTGCCGAAGCTTCAGTGCCTTCGCTGCATCGAGCACGAGCTCTATGCGATTCCGGACGCGGTCAGCCGTGACGGGGGTCTTGCTCCAGATCGGCGTCAGCACATCCAGGATATCGTCCGTGTCGACCTCGGCTATCCGAAATCCGCCTATGACAGGGTAGACATGCTTCGTGAGTGAATTCTGCCATTGCTGGTGATGCTTCTTAGACCAACTCGACGAATGCGTGCGTATGTACCTTTCCGCCGAAGACCGAAACGTGTGGCTCGTTGTCGTTCGTGAGGCTTTGGCGGCTTTGGCCTTCGCACGCTCAGCGGCTGGATCGACGCCACGGGCGATATCGAGCCGGTACTTGTCAGCCTCCAGCCGTGCGTCTCTGAGGCTCAAAGCAGGGAATGTCCCCAGGCGCTATCAGGGTTTTCCTGACCCTACTGCCAGCGCCACGGTACGCAAGACATTGCGGGGTATTGAGCGGGTGCACGGGCGGCCACGGCAAAAAGCCAAAGCCTTACTGTTGGAGGATCTCGAGCTCATCGGAGCGTTCCGGCGCAGCGACCGTGGCAGCCAGGGCGAATTCAACCGGTCGTCGCAACACTGGATTGTTGGATAGATTTTAGATACTCATTCAGTGCTTCGGCAGGTGTTTTCCAACCGAGTGTTTTCCGGGGTCTCGTGTTCAGCACACGAGCTACGGATTGGATCTCCTGGGCTCCCCATCGAGACAGATCGGTACCTTTCGGGAAGTATTGCCGTAGAAGACCATTCGTATTTTCGTTCGTACCGCGCTGCTATGGACTATGGGGGTCGGCAAAGAAAACCTTTACTCCGGATTCGATTGTAAATCGAGCGTTATCTGATAGCTCTTTACCTCGATCCCATGTCAAAGATCGCCACAGTTCGACAGGAAGGTCACTGTTTTCTTCAGTGCGCTGGACATGCTAACAGCCCCGTAGCCAGGTGCAAGCGGGCTGCGTAAGATCACTGTCGACCGTATTGATCAGCTCGGATTTCTTCTCAATCAGAAAACAGGTCGAACATCAGTTGCCGCAACCAGATATTGGCGAGGTCCTGGTGGTATTTCGCATGCCAGAACATGTTGATGGCGATTTCCGGCAAGGCGACTGGGTGCGGCAAGACGCTCAGACCGAAGGGCTCTACGCAGCAGTCGGCGAAACGTATCGGCACAGTGGCGAGCAGCTCGGTGCGCTGGAGTATGTGGCCAACGGCGACGAAGTGCGGCACCTCCAGGCGGATGTCGCGCCGGATGCCGGCCTTCGTCAAGTATGTGTCCACCTCGCCGTGGCCTGTGCCAGCGGCGATGACACGCACGTGGCCATAGGAACAGAAGCGCTCAAGAGTCAGGGGTTCGCGGGTGGCCGGATGGTCCTTGCGACACAGGCACACGTAGTGATTGTGGAGCAGCCGGCGCTGGAAGAAGCCAGTCTGCAGGTTGGGCAGCAGGCCCACGGCTAGGTCCACTGTGCCGTTCTGCAAGGCTTGCATCAGGCTCATCGAACTGTCGCGCACGGTGCTGATCGCGCAATTGGGGGCTTGAAGAGTAATCGCATCCATCAGCCGCGGCATGAAGTAGATCTCGCCGATGTCGGTCATGGCCAGGGTGAAAGTACGCTCGCTGGTCAGCGGATCGAAGCGCTCATGGTGCTGCAGGGCTTCGCGCAGGGCGTGCATGGCCAAGGCGACGGGCTCGGCCAAGTTCGCGGCGTAGGGTGTGGGTTCCATACCCTGGTAGGTGCGCACGAAAAGTTGGTCCTGTAGCGCTGTGCGCAGGCGTTTCAGCGCATTGCTGACAGCAGGCTGGGTCAGGCCCAGGTTCTCGGCAACGATAGAGACGCGTCTGCAGACCAGCAGCTCGTTGAACACCACCAGCAGGTTTAAATCCAGATCACGCAGTTCCATGGAGCCTCGCTCGGGTTATGCCGGCGTCCCGCCTGGCAGGCAGCAATATTCACGCTTATAATATATTGTATAGTGGTCGGTGTCTTTATCAATATTCTTTACTCCGTTATGGTTATTAACAGTCAACTGTAAAACCATCATGAGTACCAGCATGAAAAACAATAAACCTGGCTTGCGCATCGGTATCATCGGCGGCGGGATTTCCGGCGTTGCCTTGGCTCTGGAGCTCTGTCGCTACTCCCATCTCCAAGTACAGCTGTTCGAGTGCGCGCCGGCTTTTGGTGAGGTCGGTGCAGGAGTTTCCTTTGGCCCCAACGCGGTGCGCGCCATTGTCGGCCTAGGCTTGGGCGAGGCCTACTTGCAGGTCGCCGACCGTACCTCGGAGCCCTGGGAGGACGTGTGGTTCGAGTGGCGGCGCGGCAGGGATGCCAGCTATCTGGGAGCGACCATCGCTCCGGGCGTGGGCCAGTCCTCGGTACACCGGGCGGATTTCCTCGATGCCCTAGTAAATCACCTCCCAAAAGGTATCGCCCAATTCAGGAAGCGCGCCACACAGGTCGAGCAAAAGGGGGGCGAAGTGCAAGTGCTATTCGCCGACGGCACAGAGCACCGCTGTGACCTTCTAATCGGTGCCGACGGAATCAAGTCAGCGCTGCGTAGTCATGTGCTGGAAGGTCAGGGGCTGGCCCCACAGGTACCGCGCTTCAGCGGCACCTGTGCCTATCGGGGGATGGTCGACAGCCTACACCTGCGCGAAGCCTATCGAGCCCAGGGCATCGACGAGCACTTGGTGGACGTACCGCAGATGTACCTAGGGCTTGACGGCCATATCCTCACTTTTCCGGTGAGGAATGGCCGCCTCATCAACGTTGTGGCCTTCATTTCCGACCGTAGTGAGCCGAAGCCGAACTGGCCCGCGGATGCCCCTTGGGTGCGCGATGTGAGCCAGCGAGAGATGCTCGATGCCTTCGCGGGTTGGGGTGATGCCGCGCGCACCCTGCTGGAGTGCATCCCGGCACCAACTCTCTGGGCACTGCACGACCTGGCGGAGCTGCCGGGCTACGTGCACGGGCGGGTCGTCCTGATCGGCGACGCAGCTCACGCCATGCTGCCGCACCAAGGCGCCGGTGCCGCCCAAGGACTTGAGGACGCCTACTTCCTCGCCCGCCTGTTGGGCGATACCCAAGTCGATGCAGACAACCTCGCCGAGCTGCTTGAAGCCTACGACGACCTGCGCCGCCCTCGTGCCTGTCGCGTGCAGCGAACCTCCCGGGAGACCGGCGAGTTATACGAGTTTCGCGACCCCGTCGTAGGTGCGAACGAGCATCTGCTGGGGGAAAACCTGGCGACCCGCTTCGACTGGCTGTGGAGCCACGACCTCGACGCCGACCTGGCCGAGGCACGTGCGCGCCTGGGTTGGGAAAATGGTAGCCGGGGTGTGCTACGTCAAGGGTGACAACGTTGATAACGGTCGCGGATTCGAGGGCAAACAATTCGATTGCGTCCTGGACGTCGGCTATGTGGTGGAGAGGGGCTCGCTTAAGGGGCTGAGCGTCAGGAGTGGAATGTCACTACGGGTTCCAACCACCAGGCTGACGTCGATGAGAACCGCTTGATCTTTAACTACACGTGGAAGCTTCTAAGCATGGGCGGCCTACCGGCCCTAGCGTCAGTGGGCCGATACCACAACCGCATCCTAAACCTAATATAGTTTCCTTGCATGCTGCGCCGCTGAGCGCCGCTGGACGTGACAATGCACAACAGTAACAAGATGCCTTGCTCGTTCCGTTCCACCTTCACCGTCAGTGCTCTGGCATTGGCCCTCAGCATTTCACTGGCGAGGGCGGTCAAGGCGGCCGAACCGATCAAGATTTGTCTTTTGATGTCCTACATCGGCACCGTCGCGGCCCAAAGTGAAGCTACTCCGGCTCTGCCTTGGTTGAACGGAGGAAGATATGTCAGAGGCCTTTGAAATCACTGTGCAGCCTGGCGGAGAGCGATTTGCCTGTCAGCCGCTGCAATCAGTGTTAAGTGCAATGGAGACGCAGGGTAAGCAATGCTTACCAGTGGGCTGTCGTGGTGGCGGTTGTGGCTTGTGCAAGGTGAGGGTTCTTGCCGGTGACTACGAGTGCGGGCGTGTGAGCTGCAAGCACCTGCCGGTAGAAGCCCGCGAACAAGGCTACGCCTTGGCCTGCCGACTGTTTGCCCGGAGCGATCTATGTATCGAGCGTTATTCAAAGCCTGGCAGTGAAAACACGGTCGATCCACAATAATAAAGAGAATAGGTGATGTCATGAAGAAAGGTGTAATGCGCCCAGGGCACGTGCAACTGCGTGTACTGGACATGGGTAAGGCGTTGGAACACTACATCGAATTGTTGGGCCTGATCGAGATGGATCGTGACGACCAGGGCCGTGTCTATCTGAAGGCCTGGAGTGAGGTTGACAAATTTTCTGTAGTGCTACGCGAAGCTGATGAGCCAGGTATGGATTTCATGGGTTTCAAGGTGGTAGATGAGGTGTCTCTCCAGCAACTTGAGCAGGATCTGCAGGCACATGGCTGTTCCGTCGAACAGGTACCGGCGGGGGAGCTCAATAGTTGCGGTCGGCGTGTGCGCTTCCAAGCCCCCTCAGGGCATCACTTCGAGTTGTATGCTGACAAGGAATACACTGGCAAATGGGGTGTGAATGAGGTCAATCCCGAAGCCTGGCCACGCGATCTGAAAGGTATGTCGGCGGTGCGTTTCGATCATTGCCTGCTGTATGGTGATGAACTACAAGCCACTTATGAGTTGTTTACCGAGGTACTCGGCTTTTACCTGGCCGAGCAAGTGGTCGATGCCGAGGGTATACGCCTAGCACAGTTTCTAAGCTTGTCGACCAAGGCCCACGATGTGGCTTTTATCCAGCATGCGGAGAAGGGTAAGTTCCATCATGCCTCATTCCTCCTCGATACCTGGGAGGACGTGTTGCGCGCTGCCGACCTGATCAGCATGACCGACACCTCGATCGATATCGGCCCGACCAGGCACGGCCTGACCCACGGCAAGACCATTTATTTCTTCGACCCGTCCGGCAACCGCTGCGAGGTGTTCTGCGGCGGGAACTACAACTATCCGGATCACAAGCCGGTGACTTGGTTGGCCAAGGATGTGGGCAAGGCGATCTTCTATCACGACCGGGTGCTCAACGAACGATTCATGACCGTTATGACCTAAAGGCCCAGCTCGACTTATTGCAGAGATTACGCAGATGAAAGAGATCAAGCATTTCATTAACGGTGCCTTTGTCGGCTCGGCCAGCGGCCGCACCTTCGAGGACATCAACCCGGTCAATGGCCAGGTGATCGGCCGCGTCCACGAGGCCGGCCGCGCCGAGGTCGACGCTGCGGTCAAAGCTGCCCGTGCCGCGCTCAAGGGGCCCTGGGGGAAGATGACGGTGGCCGAGCGCGCTGACATTCTGCATCGCGTGGCCGATGGCATCACGGCCCGTTTCGACGAGTTTCTCGAGGCCGAATGCCTCGACACCGGAAAGCCAAAATCCCTGGCCAGCCATATCGACATCCCGCGTGGGGCGGCCAATTTCAAGGTGTTCGCCGACCTGCTGAAGAATGTCGCCAACGAAGCCTTCGAGATGGCCACCCCGGATGGCGCCGGTGCGCTCAACTACGGCGTGCGCCGGCCCAAGGGGGTGATCGGGGTCATCAGCCCGTGGAACCTGCCGCTGCTGCTGATGACCTGGAAGTCGGACCGGCCCTGGCCTGCGGCAACTGCGTGGTGGTCAAGCCATCCGAGGAAACTCCGCTGACCGCCACCCTGCTCGGCGAGGTGATGCAGGCCGCCGGCGTACCGGCGGGCGTGTACAACGTGGTGCATGGCTTCGGCGGCGATTCGGCCGGGGCCTTCCTCACCGAGCACTCGGACGTCGACGCCTACACCTTCACCGGTGAGACCGGCACCGGCGAAACCATCATGCGCGCTGCGGCCAAGGGCGTGCGCCAGGTGTCGCTGGAACTGGGCGGGAAGAACGCCGGCATCGTGTTCGCCGACTGCGATATGGACAAGGCCATCGAGGGCACCCTGCGCTCGGCCTTCGCCAACTGCGGCCAGGTCTGCCTCGGTACCGAGCGACTGTATATCGAGCGGCCGATCTTCGACGCGTTCGTCGCCCGACTCAAGGCCGGTGCCGAAAGCCTGGTGATCGGGCCGCCGGACGACGCCAGCAGCAACTTCGGCCCGCTGGTCAGCCTCAAGCACCGCGAAAAAGTCCTCAGCTATTACCAGCAGGCAGTCGATGACGGCGCCACCGTTGTCACCGGCGGCGGCGTGCCGGAGATGCCGGCGCACCTGGCCGGCGGCGCCTGGGTGCAGCCGACTATCTGGACTGGCCTCTCCGACAATTCGGCGGTGGTCACCGAGGAAATCTTCGGCCCCTGCTGCCATATCCGCCCGTTCGATACGGAAGAGGAGGCCATCGAACTGGCCAACAGCCTGCCCTATGGCCTGGCGTCGGCGATCTGGACCGAGAGCAGCTCGCGCGCCCACCGCGTCGCCGGGCAGATCGAGGCCGGCATCGTCTGGGTCAACAGCTGGTTCCTCCGCGATCTACGCACCGCCTTCGGCGGCAGCAAGCAGTCGGGCATCGGCCGCGAAGGGGGTGTGCACTCGCTGGAGTTCTACACCGAGCTGAAAAACATCTGCGTGAAACTCTGAGGCGGCCATGACTGCATCCCTGAAGGCACCCCCGCAAGCAGCGGAGCAGGCTCCGGAACCTAGCCCCGAGCTGGGTCGCGAGATCCTCGCCGCAGGCTGGCGCACCAACTTGCTGGAGCAGGGCAGCGGCTTTCCGCTGCTGCTGATCCACGGCTCCGGCCCTGGCGTCACCGCCTGGGCCAACTGGCGCCTGGTCATGCCGCAGCTGGCCCAGAATCACCGGGTGCTCGCCCCGGACATGCTCGGCTTCGGTTACAGCGAGCGCCCGGCAGATGCTCACTACAGCCTCGACACCCTGGTGCTGCATGCCCTCGGCGTGCTGGATGCCCAGGGCATCGCCCAGGCCGACCTGGTCGGCAATTCCTTCGGCGGCGCCATCGCCTTGGCCCTGGCCGTGCGTCACCCCCGAGCGGGTGCGCGGCTGGTACTGATGGGCAGCGTCGGCGTAGCCCTTCGAGCTCACGTCGGGGCTGGACGCAGCCTGGGGCTACAGGCCATCGCTAGCTAATATGCGCGCGCTGCTCGACCTGTTCGCCTTCGATCGCGGCCTGGTCAGCGAAGACCTGGCCGAACTGCGTTACCAGGCCAGCATACGCCCGGGCTTCCAGGAATCCTTCGCCGCCATGTTCCCGGCCCCGCGCCAGCGATGGATCGAGGAGCTGTGCAGCGACGAGCGGGCGATCCGCGCGTTGCCCCACCCGACCCTGGTGGTGCATGGCCGCGAAGACCAGATCATCCCGCTGCAGGCTTCGCTGACCCTAGCGCAGTGGATTCCCAACGCCCAGCTACACGTCTTCGACCAGTGTGGCCACTGGACCCAGATCGAACACGCCGAGCGTTTCGCCCGCCTGGTCGAGGATTTCCTCGCCGAGGCCGCCCCCCTTTCCTGAGAGAGACAAGCATGGACCAGATATTGATCAACGAGCTCGGCGACGAGCTGTATCAGGCGATGCTCAACCGTGAAGCGGTCAGCCCGCTGACCGAGCGCGGTTTCGCCATCGGCATCGACGACGCCTACCACATTTCCCTGCGCATGCTCGAACGCCGGCTGGCCGCCGGCGAGAAGATCATCGGCAAGAAGATCGGCGTCACCAGCAAGGCGGTGCAGAACATGCTCGGCGTGTATCAGCCAGACTTCGGCTACCTGACCGATGCCATGGTGTTCAACAGCGGCGAGGCCGTGCCGATCAGCCAGCGGCTGATGCAGCCCAAGGCCGAGGGCGAAATCGCCTTCATCCTCAAGAAGGACCTGATCGGCCCCGGCGTGACCAACGCCGACGTGCTGGCCGCCACCGAGTGCGTGATGCCCTGTTTCGAGATCGTCGATTCGCGCATCCGCGACTGGAAAATCAAGATCGAAGACACAGTAGCGGACAATGCATCCTGCGGCCTGTTCGTGCTCGGCGACACGGCAGTGTCGCCACGCCAGGTCGACCTGGTTACCTGCGGCATGCTGGTGGAGAAGAACGGCCAGTTGCTCAGCACCGGCGCGTGCCGCGGCCCTGGGTTCGCCGGTCAACTGCGTGGCCTGGCTGGCCAACACCTTGGGCCGCTTCGGTATCCCGCTGAAGGCTGGCGAAGTGATCCTCTCCGGCTCGCTGGTACCCCTGGAGCCGGTCAAGGCCGGCGACTTCATGCGCGTCGAGATCGGCGGCATCGGCAGCGCCTCCGTGCGCTTCACCTGATCGAACAGAGGACAAACCCATGAGCAAGAAACTCAAGGCGGCCATCATAGGCCCCGGCAATATCGGTACCGATCTGGTGATGAAGATGCTCCGTTCCGAGTGGATTGAGCCGGTGTGGATGGTCGGCATCGACCCCAACTCCGACGGCCTCAAACGCGCCCGCGATTTCGGCATGAAGACCACAGCCGAAGGCGTCGACGGCCTGCTCCCGCACGTGCTGGACGACGACATCCGCATCGCCTTCGACGCCACCTCGGCCTATGTGCATGCCGAGAATAGCCGCAAGCTCAACGCGCTTGGCGTGCTGATGGTCGACCTGACCCCGGCGGCCATCGGCCCCTACTGCGTGCCGCCGGTCAACCTCAAGCAGCATGTCGGCCGCCTGGAAATGAACGTCAACATGGTCACCTGCGGCGGCCAGGCCACCATCCCCATGGTCGCCGCGGTGTCCCGCGTGCAGCCGGTGGCCTACGCCGAGATCGTCGCCACCGTCTCCTCGCGCTCGGTCGGCCCGGGCACGCGCAAGAACATCGACGAGTTCACCCGCACCACCGCCGGCGCCATCGAGCAGGTCGGCGGCGCCAGGGAAGGCAAGGCGATCATCGTCATCAACCCGGCCGAGCCGCCGCTGATGATGCGCGACACCATCCACTGCCTGACCGACAGCGAGCCGGACCAGGCTGCGATCACCGCTTCGGTTCACGCGATGATCGCCGAGGTGCAGAAATACGTGCCCGGCTACCGCCTGAAGAACGGCCCGGTGTTCGACGGCAACCGCGTGTCGATCTTCATGGAAGTCGAAGGCCTGGGCGACTACCTGCCCAAGTACGCCGGCAACCTCGACATCATGACCGCCGCCGCGCTGCGTACCGGCGAGATGTTCGCCGAGGAAATCGCCGCCGGCACCATTCAACTGCCGCGTCGCGACATCGCGCTGGCTTGAGGAGTAGCACCATGAATTTGCACGGCAAGAGCGTCATCCTGCACGACATGAGCCTGCGCGACGGCATGCACGCCAAGCGCCACCAGATCAGCCTGGAGCAGATGGTCGCGGTCGCCACCGGCCTCGATCAAGCCGGTATGCCGCTGATCGAGATCACCCACGGCGACGGCCTCGGCGGTCGTTCGATCAACTACGGCTTCCCGGCCCACAGTGACGAGGAGTACCTGCGCGCGGTGATCCCGCAGCTCAAGCAGGCCAAAGTCTCGGCGCTGCTGCTGCCCGGCATCGGCACCGTCGACCACCTGAAGATGGCCCTGGACTGCGGCGTCTCGACTATTCGCGTGGCCACCCACTGTACCGAGGCGGATGTCTCCGAGCAGCACATCGGCATGGCGCGCAAGCTGGGGGTCGACACCGTCGGCTTCCTGATGATGGCGCACATGATCAGCGCCGAGAAAGTCCTGGAGCAGGCCAAGCTGATGGAAAGCTATGGTGCCAACTGCATCTACTGCACCGACTCGGCCGGCTACATGCTGCCTGATGAAGTCAGCGAGAAAATCGGCCTCCTGCGCGCCGAGCTGAACCCGGCCACCGAAGTCGGCTTCCACGGCCACCACAACATGGGCATGGCTATCGCCAACTCGCTGGCCGCCATCGAAGCCGGTGCCGCGCGCATCGACGGCTCGGTCGCCGGCCTCGGCGCCGGTGCCGGCAACACCCCGCTGGAAGTGTTCGTCGCAGTGTGCAAACGCATGGGCGTGGAGACCGGCATCGACCTGTACAAGATCATGGACGTGGCCGAGGACCTGGTGGTGCCGATGATGGATCAGCCGATCCGCGTCGACCGCGACGCCCTGACCCTGGGCTACGCCGGGGTGTACAGCTCGTTCCTGCTGTTCGCCCAGCGCGCCGAGAAGAAATATGGCGTGTCGGCCCGCGACATCCTGGTCGAACTGGGCCGGCGCGGCACCGTCGGTGGCCAGGAAGACATGATCGAAGACCTCGCCCTGGACATGGCCCGGGCCCGTCAGCAGCAGAAGGTGAGCGCATGAACCGTACCCTGACCCGCGAACAGGTGCTGGCCCTGGCCGAGCACATCGAAAACGCCGAGCTGAATGTCCACGACATCGGCAAGGTGACCAACGATTTTCCCGAGATGACCTTCGCCGACGCCTACGACGTGCAGTGGGAAATCCGCCGGCGCAAGGAGGCCCGCGGCAACAAGATCGTCGGCCTGAAGATGGGCCTGACCTCCTGGGCGAAGATGGCGCAGATGGGCGTGGAAACGCCGATCTACGGCTTCCTCGCCGACTACTTCAGCGTGCCGGACGGAGGCGTGGTGGATTGCTCCCAGCTGATCCATCCAAAGATCGAGGCGGAAATCTCGGTGGTGACCAAGGCGCCGCTGCACGGTCCGGGTTGCCACCTGGGTGACGTGATCGCGGCGATCGACTACGTGATCCCAACCGTAGAGGTGATCGACTCGCGTTATGAGAATTTCAAGTTCGACCTGATCAGCGTGGTCGCCGACAACGCCTCCTCGACCCGCTTCATCACTGGTGGGCGCATGGCCAGCCTGGAGGAGGTCGATTTGCGCACCCTCGGCGTGGTCATGGAGAAGAACGGCGAAGTGGTCGAACTCGGCGCCGGCGCGGCGGTGCTCGGCCATCCGCTGTCCAGCGTGGCGATGCTGGCCAACCTGCTGGCCGAGCGCGGCGAACACATCCCGGCCGGCACCTTTATCATGACCGGCGGGATCACCGCCGCCGTGCCGGTGGCGCCGGGCGACAACATCAGCGTGCGCTACCAGGGCCTCGGCTCGGTGTCCGCGCGCTTCATCTGAACCCCCGCGGTCGGCCTGCACGGTCGGCCGCCCCTATTGTTGGAGGACGAGGCCATGCCCATCGCCCAGTTGTACATTCTCGACGGTCGCAGCAACGAGCAGAAGGAAACCCTGATCCGCGAAGTCAGTGAGGCCATGTCGCGCTCGCTGGACGCGCCGATCGAACGAGTCCGGGTGATCATCACCGAGATGCCGAAGAACCACTTCGGCATCGGCGGCGAACCGGCGAGTAAGCTCAATCGCTGAGGCTGCTCTGATCATCTCGCCCCTCGAAACTAACCTCGTCTGGCAAGCAGCCCTGCGGGCCTGTGCATCGGCGGAATTGGCGTTTCCGGCGGCTCTGGAGAGCAGGACGAAACCTGAGCAGAGGCGTGTCTGCGGGCGATGCTCGGCTGAGTCCGCCCGAGCCCGCAATCAGGACCAATAAGTGCTTGCCGGATCACACATCTGCCCTAACAGCCGTACGGAATTGAATCACACTAATGCAAAAATTCACTATCCGAACCCGACTTTTAATGCTGGTCGGCGCTATGTTTACCGGCTTCATAACTATCGAGTTGATGGGATTCAGTGCTCTTGAGAGAGGCGTGGCAAGCCTTAATACAGTTTATCTAGATCGAGTCGTTTCGCTACGTGACCTGAAAACCATCGCCGACCTGTATGCAGTGAAAATCGTCGATAGCAGCCACAAGGCTCGCAGTGGCCGCATGACCTACGCCCAAGCCGAGCAAGAGGTGAAAGACGCCGGTCGGCAGATCGATATGCTATGGCACTCCTACCAAAAGACTAAAAAGATCGATGAAGAGCAACGTTCAGTGGACGCACTAGCCAAGCTTATTGAGGAAGCTCAAGACCCCATTGAACGCTTGAAAGGAATTTTGGAACGTGGCGACAAGGTGGCACTCGACACCTTTGTCGAAAATGAAATGTACCCGTTGATTGATCCGCTTTCGGAAGGGCTCAGCCATCTGACCCAAATCCAAGTGGAGGAATCAAAGCGTACCTATGACGCCGCTGTTGTCCTGTATGACTCTTCACGCACCATGTTAGCGCTGCTGCTCTTGGGAATACTGATTTGCGGTGGTGTCTTCGCCACGCGGCTTATACGTAGCATCATCCATCCTTTAACGACACTTAAGGATGCAGCGGCTCGTGTAGCACTTGGCGATCTTAGCCAGTCAATTCAGGTGAGCGGTCGCAATGAGGTTACCGACGTGCAGCTGTCTGTGCAGGCGATGCAGGCTAATCTTCGCAATACCTTGCAGGATATCCAGGGCTCGGCGACTCAATTGGCAGCTGCTGCTGAAGAACTTCAGACGGTAACTGAGAGCACAGCCCAGGGTATCCACCGGCAAAATGATGAGATGCAAATGGCGGCCACGGCAGTAACCGAAATGTCCGCTGCAGTGGATGAAGTCTCAGACAATGCCAACCGCACATCCAATGCATCACACGAAGCGATGGACCTGGCAGACGGGGGGCGCAAACAGGTTATGCTAACCTGCGAGACTATCGATCGGCTCAGCGGCAAGCTTAATGAAACCACCGGAACCGTCTTCCGCCTGGCTGAGGAAGCATCGAACATCGGTCGTGTATTGGACGTGATCCGTGCCATTGCCGAGCAAACCAAATTGCTTGCACTCAATGCTGCGATTGAGGCCGCCCATGCTGGTGAGGCAGGCCGTGGTTTTGCGGTAGTCGCTGACGAAGTTCGCAATTTGGCACAACGCACCCAGACCTCTACTCAAGAAATAGAACGAATGATTTTTTCCATTCAGAGTGTGACGCAAGAGGGGGTTCGTGACGTGCAGCAGAGCTGCGAGTTTGCTGCAGGCAGTCAGAAAATGGCTAGTGAAGCTGATCAGACACTGACCCTGATCGCCGAGCGGATCACGGAAATAAATGGTATGAATTTAGTGATTGCCAGCGCAGCAGAAGAACAAGCCCAGGTGGCGCGAGAAGTAGATCGGAACCTGGTTACTATCAGTGACATTTCTGAACAGAGTACCGCCAGCGTTCGGCAGACCGCCAAGGCCAGTGAAGAGCTGGCGCGCTTGGCCGCAAATCTTAATAATCTGGTCAATCGCTTTAATATGTAGCCCCTAGGGGGGCGCTTATATGGACTCCTCCCCCGGGCAGCGGGTCGGACGCAGTACCTCTGCATGAATGGAGGATCCTCGCTGACCCGGTATCAAGGTGCCAAAGTGGAGAGTGCCAAGAAGGTTTTCCAGTTGCACACCGTTGATCGGTGCACTGGGAGGCAGGGCGGCGGCAAAAACTGAGTGCAACACATGACATTTCCGGTACGGTGCTGTCCCTATGTCTTATTCCGAACTCAGCGTTGAAGAGCGCGCCACCATTCAAATCGGTCATGCCCAAGGCAGTCTGCGTCGGATTGCCTGCTTGATCCCCCGATCCCCTTCGACCATCAGCCGGGAACTGCGCCGCAATCGAGATGCCTGTGGCGGTTAATCGGCCCGTGTGGCCCAGTAGCAGACGCAGGCCCGCCGCCAGGTTTGTAGACCGATGCGAAAGCTGTTTCCGGGGAGTGAGCGCTTCGAGTTGGTGGCTCATATACTGAGTGAGCGTTTGTCTCCCGAACAGATTGCCGACAAGCTGCGCAGCATGAACATACCCCACCTAAGAGATGCCTACGTCTGTCGCGAGACGATCTACAACGCCATCTATGCCTTGCCGGTCGGTGAGCTGCACAAGGAGCAGATCATCTGCCTGCGCCAAAGCAAGACGACGCACCGACCGCGTTCTGGCGGCGTCGATCGCCGCGGGCAGATCCCCGAGATGGTCAGTATTCATGTGCGCCCGCCGGAGATCGAAGACCGGCTGATGACGGGGCATGGACGAGCCCCCTGAAAGACAGGACACCGTTTCCCCCTTAACATAAGGGATAGGCAAACGACTGTGTATATGACTAATAGAAACGATAAGGGTGGGGAGCTTTTGGGTCAGGAGCGGCGTCGCCGCTGGAGCCCGGAGCAAAAACTGGCCATGGTTCGCGAGAGCCTGCAACCGGGGCAAAGCGTCTCGGTGGTGGCTCGACAGAATGGCGTGAATGCCAACCAGTTGTTTCAGTGGCGCAAGCTCTATCAGAGCGGCAGTCTCTCGGCTGTCAGTGCTGGGGAGAGCGTGGTGCCCGCTTCCGAGCTGGCCGATGCGCTCAAGCAGATCCGCGAGCTACAGCGCATGCTTGGCAAGAAAACCATGCAGGTCGAGATCCTTCAGGAAGCTGTGGAGATTGCTCGGTCGCGAAAATGGATTGCGCACTCACCCTTGTTGCCGGGGGACGACCAGTGAAGCTGATCAGTGAAAGTCTCGGTGTAGCGCGCTCGCAATTGACGGTTCGACTCAACCCAAATGCTCAGGTCGAGCGGCGTCGCCCTGCACTGGACGATGCCGCACTGGTCGAAGAAATTCAGGCTGAAGTGAGTGAACTGCCCAGCTACGGGTACCGCCGTGTGTGGGGGTTGCTGCGTCGTCGGCGTGAAAAGCAGAGTCAGGCGCCGATCAACGTCAAGCGGGTTTATCGCGTCATGCGCGATCATCAGTTGCTGCTGGAGCGACGGATTAAACAACCGGGTGTGGCACGCCGTCACGAAGGCCGAATTACCGTGGCCACCAGCGATACCCGGTGGTGCTCGGACGGGTTTGAGTTTCGCTGTGATGATAACGCCAAGCTGAGCGTGACCTTTGCCCTGGACTGCTGCGACCGCGAAGCCATCGGTTGGGTGGCCAGCCCGACCGGGTACAGCGGCGACGATATCCGTGATCTGATGCTGGAGGCGGTGGAAAAACGCTTCGGTGAAGAGGCGCCTGCCACCCCGGTGCAATGGCTGAGCGACAATGGCTCGGCCTACATCGCTGAACAGACACGCCAGTTTGCCCGACAGATCGGCTTGCAACCGCTGACCACGCCGGTGCGTAGCCCGCAGAGCAACGGCATGGCCGAGAGCTCTAGCTGAACGCTCTCCAGCTCGATCCCGCGCCGTGCAGCAGCCATAGCAATGGTGACTGTGTAGCAGGAGGCGAGTGCTTGCAGCTCGTACTCGAGAAGGCTGGCACCAGTGTCCGTACCCAATGGTACAGGCTCATCGCTGACGAGTGTGAAGCGGCCGGCTCGCGCCTCATCACGCTGCCCACCCATGAATGCAGCTCCAGTGCTTGCAGTCATTTTGCTGCCGCCGTCCCACGTCCCGTTCAAAGACAGAGTGAACTTGGTAGTTTCCCGATTTGCTCGACTGGCGTTGCCTGCCTCCACCAGAGCGTTCAGATAAATGCCGTTGAGCAAAGCAGTTGTAATCACGAGCTCCTCAGATGGCGGTGTAGGTATGTACGTCGGGTTCGGCAGCCAGCAGGGGCTTGAGGCCGCCGACTACGTCAGCGGCGAACAACTCGCTTTGCAGGTAGGCGTTGGCGTTCTCCAGCGTGTCGAAGCAATGCAGCACCTACACTTCTTCGTCGCGTACCAGCTGTGTCTTGGACTTTGCGCCTTGGATCTTCTCCAGGAACGTCTCCTTGTACTGTTGGTAAATGCAGGCAGCAGCACGATTAGTGCGCTCGATCATCAGCGTGATCTGTAGATAGACCATGTTGGATCTCCAGATTTACGAAGTGAGTGGTTCCGCATTTCCTGTCCCGATCCTTGGCAACTGGGCCCAGGTCTTAGTTGCGACCAGCCATAACACCACCATCGACGTCCCAGATTGCGCCGGTAACCCAGCTGGCTTGCTCGGAGAGGAGGAAGACAACTATACCAGCCACGTCCTGCGGAGTGCCAACACGGCCTATCGGGTGGAAACTGTTGAAGCCCTGCAGCGCGCTATGCACTTCCGCTTTCGGGATGAAGCCTTCGTAGATCGGGGTTTGCACAACTGCCGGGGAAACGGCATTCACGCGGATGTTCTTCGAAGCTAGTTCCATCGCTAGGTGCTGAGTCAGGGAATGCAGGCCGGCCTTAGCCATGGAGTAGGCAGATGACGGGGTGGCGGCGATCGCTTGCTTGGCCCACATCGAGCCGATGTTCACGATGGCGCCTGGACGGTTTTGCTCAACCAGGTTGGCGGTAACCTTTTGGGTGATAAAGAAGAACGCCTTGTTCAGCTTCATGTACTGGTCGTAGTCCGCATCCTGGTGTTCCAGGAAAGGTTTCGGGAAGAACACACCGGCAGCGTTCACTAGCATGTCGATATCCGAGTGCTGCTGGCTGATGGTCTTGATCAGTTTGGCCAGGCCTTCGTCGCTGGTCAGATCTGCAGTAAGAGCAGTCACGTTTCCCTGAGCGGAGAGGTCTTTACGAGCCTCTTCGGTTTTTTCAGGACGGTTACCGATGATGACTACGCTGCCGCCTTCAGAGAGAAACTGGCGTGCAGTTTCCAGACCCATGCCACTGGTGCCACCGACGACCAGCAGTTTCTTACCGTTGAATTGGTTGCTCATTGGGAGACCTCTTTGCACCTGCCCACGGCAGGTACCTGGTTAACGGGGATTGGGGCGAGTCACTTGCCTAAGACGCCGACACCGGCAGGCAGTTCGTGCCCTCTATGGGCCAGTGCAACGTGGCTATCTGGAAACTAAAGGGCAGGAAGAAAAATTTTCCACCTTAGCTAAACTCCAGAAACTTTCCGCCGACTTCGAGTAGTTTAGCCGCAGCACACTTTGCCTTGGAGCGAATATTCCTCGCTTTCAATTCCGCCAACAAACGAGATAAAATTTCTCACCACTAAAGAAATTCTTTATCGATATGAAGGCTCCAGTTCATCTCAACGCGCTGCGCGCTTTTGAAGCCAGTGCCCGCCACCAGAGCTTTTCTGCGGCTGCAGCCGAGCTGCACGTCACGCCGGCAGCGGTTGGTCAGCTCGTGCGCACACTCGAGGATTGGCTAGGCACTCATCTTTTTGTCCGCAGTACCAGCGGCAAAGCACGGTTGATCCCCACGGATGCGGCCGAACGTGCTCTGCCGGATATTCGAGCAGGTTTCGACAGACTGACCCTAGGGATGGAGCGGCTTCAGGAGTGCTCGGTCAGTTGCGTGCTTACCGTGGCCGTTAGCCCGGCCTTCGCCGTCAAGTGGCTGCTGCCTCGGATCGACCGCTTCCAGGCCATCTGCCCTGATACGGACGTGCGGCTAGACACCAACCTCAAGCCGGTAGATTTCGTTGCTCAGCAAGTCGACATTGGCGTGCGCTATGGCACGGGCAAGTGGCCTGGACTGGCCGCCGAGAAGATGATGGATGAAGAGATTTACCCGGTATGCTCACCACAATTGCGGCGAGAGCGCTTTTGCCTGCAGAAGCCCAATGACTTGGTCCGGGAGATATTGATCCACGATCTCTCGATGGATAACCACTCAGGCTTCCCGACCTGGGAGAGCTGGATGCAACAAGCTGGTGTGACGGAGACGACCACCCTTCGCGGCATGAAAATCAACAACTCTGCTGCTGTATTGCAGGCTGCTGCCGAAGGGCACGGAGTCGCCCTAGCACGAGGCGTTATGGCGCGTGATGACTTGGCGAGTGGCCGCCTGATTCGGCTGTTTCCAGAGATCAGCGTTGCATCAGATTTGGCTTATTACGTTGTCTACCGCCCGGAATGCGTCAGCTTGCCAAGGCTGACAACCTTCCGAGATTGGCTGCTGGCTGAGGCGGCGGAAACCTAGATACGGACTGACTGCTTATGGCCGATTCTGTTGAAAAAGTCGGTTTTTCAGCTGACCTGAATTCAGAAACGGCCATCGCCTAAGAACCGACTCACCACATTGAGTGGTTTCTCGGCCCTTCGTTGAACGTTGCTGCTCAGTTAGTGGGTTAAAAAGCAAACCGTCGGATATCGCTACCGTATGGGACTGCATCTGGCCTTGTGCAAGGGGCCCGTCGATGCTGTGCAGGAAATCCAGATGGGCGACCGTACCGCGTGGGGTGATGCCGACCGCGCGCCGCTGACCAGCCTCTCCATCAACAAGCCCACCCTGTTTGGCGGCGACGAGCGCGAGAGCGGCGTGGTCGGCACCATTGATGTGCTGTCTGGTCATGCCGGTCAGGGGCGCAACGACAACCTGATGAGTCGTCTCGGCAGTTCCATTCCGGCATTCCGGGGCGTGCTGTCCTTGGTAACGAGCAAGTTCGCGGCCAACAACCCGAACATCAAACCGTGGGCAGTGCGCGTCCGGCGCTTCACGGCGGGGTGGTTGGATGCGCCGTGGATGGAGTGGAATACCGAGGTGCGTACCTGGGATGAGGACGAAGGGCGCGAGATTAGCGTCGGCATGAATCCAGCCCACATTCTGGTGCAGTGCCTCACCGACCCGCATTGGGCATGGGCTATCCGCAGAGCACCATCGGTTGGAGTTTCTGGAACGAGGCGTGGGCTTTGTCGAGCGAGGGCTTCGGCCTCAATCTGATCTGGACGCGCCAGCAGCCCATCGAGAGCTTCATCGACCACATTGGCGGCATCCTCTACACCGGCCCGGAGCCAGGCACATTCGAGCTCAAGCTGCTGCGCGACGACTATTGGATCGACAGCCTGCCGCAGTTGGGGCCTGACGAAATCGTGCGGCTGGAACGCTTCGAGTGCGCCCAGTGGGGCGAGCTGCCCAACGAATTAACGGTGGTCTACACCGACTGGCAGACCGGCGGTGATGCTGCCGTCACGGTCGAGAACCTGGCCGCCATCCAGTTGCAAGGCGGCGTGATCAATCAACGCCGCGACTACTCTGGCGTCAACTACGGGCCGCTGGCTGCCCGGCTGCCTGACATCCAGTTAGGGTATAGCTCAGGCTGACATCCAAGCAGGACGCCCTAGTCGGGGGTTGACTCGCAGAAATTGCTCTCTTCCTGTAGGCTGTCGCGGCCATTGAGTTACCAAAGACACTCGATAAGACCTCATGCTTACCCTGCAAAACATGATCTGGCTGCCTACGCCGCCATAGCGCTTCGCCCCCCGCATCATCTGTGACTGCTTGCTCTGCCAGCGGTCGCGCTCTGCTGTGCTTTCGGTTTTAACACCCGCCACAGCTCCCCTACATCCGACAATTTGACCTCGTATCGACCAGCTGCACATGGCCTGCGCCATGCTGGATCAGCGCCAGTACCCAGTTGCGGCCGACTTGAGTGGTAATATCGGCCTTTGCAGCCGCGAGCATCTGCTCGATGAGCTTGCTTCCCTGGATGAACAGCGCGGCAAGTTGGCCCTGGAGCAGGGGCGGATCATGTTAGCGGCCGCGAAAGAGCGAGCCATGACGTATGGTGTGACCGCGCCGGAGTCCAAGCAACGTCATGGCGATTTGCTGGAAAGCCTGCAAGAGCTGCAAAGCGAAACGCGCCTGCTGGTCATCGGTCGCCAGGGCGAATCTAGCGGTGGTCTGAGTCAGCATGTCGGGAGCCAGCTGGAAAGCGTGATTCGTATCATGCACCGGCCGATCCTCGTCACCCCGGCCAGCTTCCAAAAGCCCAAGAGCGCGATGCTGGCATTCGATGGCGGAGCTACTACCCGCAAGGGGGTGGAGATGCGGGCAGCCAGCCCGCTGCTGAAGGGGTTGCCGATCCACCTGGTCATGGTTGGCACCGTAAGCGATGAAGCGTCCGCACAGCTGGACTGGGCGCAGAAAGTGCTGATCAACGTCGGCTTCACTGTTCGTGCCGATACCCGGAGCGGTGAGATAGAGCCTACCTTGCACGCCTATCAGAAAGAGCATGGCATCGATCTGCTGGTGATGGGGGCCTATGGACATTCACGTATCCGGCAATTCCTGGTCGGCAGCACCACGACCAGCATGCTTCGCACAACCACCAGTCCGCTGTTGCTGCTCCGCTAATGGCCATGGACGACGCCCTCAATCTTGCCCATTTCAAGACCCTGCTGGAACAGCGCGCTGCCGAGCTGGATCGATTGCTGGAAGACGCTGAATCTCGCTCGCAATCGGTAGAGCTGGATCAAAGCAAGGTAGGGCGTCTGTCGAGGATGGACGCACTCCAGCAGCAAGCAATGAACGATGCCATCCGAGGTCGGGCGCAGCATGAACGCGTCCGCCTCCAACAGGCCCTCAAGCGCTGGCATAAGGGTGAGTATGGCTGGTGTAACCAATGCGGCGCGTTGATCGCCCTGGGTCGCCTGGTGTTTGATCCGGCCACGCCACTGTGTATCACCTGTGCCAGTCGCGTCGAGTCGGGTTGAACCCCATGACAGCTCGTGGCGTCAGCCCCGATTAACGAGGTTCCGAATGTATTTGTTGGCAAAAAACTGGCTGGGCCGAACACGGAAAGCAAGCATCTGGATGTGGACGCTGCTGTGCCTGGTGTTGCTCACCGTATTCCAAGTCCGCACCCATCACCTTGATGATCGCTTGTACTTCTGGATCACGACCTACTGGCACACCGACGATTGGCAGGAACGCTCTGTGTGGCTGCCTGGCTATCGGGTTGAGCTGGATGTTAAGCCGGTTCCCGGTGTGGACAATAACCTTTCGGGCCTGACCTTCGACCCTGATCTAAAACTGCTGTGGGCGGTTACCAATGGCCCGAACGAACTGCTGGCCCTCAGCCGTGACGGTGACGTGGAGCGACGTTACAGCCTGGATGGCTTCCACGATGTGGAAGCGGTGTCTTATGCCGGCAACGGTCAATTGGTAATTGCCGAGGAGCGTCGGCAGAGCCTGGTTATCGTGGATGTCCTCATCGACGAAGACGGCAAGCTTTCTTCTGACCGCTCATTGAGCCGAAACCAGTATCCAATCCTGACCTTGGCGCTTGGCAAAGAGGACAACAAAGGCCTTGAAGGGCTCGCCTACGACCTGGAAGGTGACCGCCTGTTTGTGACCAAGGAGCGTGACCCTCGCCAATTGCTTGAGGTGAGCGGCCTTCGTACCAGTCTGGCAGGAGGTTTTTCCCTGCACGTCCGCGACCTGTCCAGCTTAGTAAAAGACAAGGTATTTGCCACTGACTTGTCTTCGGTCGTCTTCGATCAACAGAGCGGTCATCTGATATTGCTAAGCGACGAGTCGAAACTGCTGATTGAAATGACCGATGAGGGCAAGGTGGTGAGTTTCCGCTCCTTGGAGAGGGGGTTTGCTGGTTTGCTGAAAGGTATACCCCAAGCCGAAGGCGCAACCATCGACGATAAAGGGTATTTGTAAGTGGTCAGCGAGCCGAACTTGTTCTATCGCTTTACCCGCGAGACCGATTGACCAGTCAACAAGCTACAGTCAGGCGTGGCCGGGACACTTGAACTGTTAGCGTACGATTTTTTCCGAATTCTGCGGGCTCCCCTACCTGACCGACACGGACACCTATCTCGGTGCGCTAGCCGCCGCTGGTGGAACCGGGCAGTTGAATTGGCAACTGGCCACCGCATCCAGCGCCGACATCACTGCCGTGGTGAGCGAGGACTATGCGCCACTGCTCACGCTCGATGCAGCCTTGCCTGCCAGCGAGGTCGATGCCATCGGTGTGCCGGTGACGGCCATCAGCCAGCCGGAGAGACTGGCCGAGGGCGACTACGCCTATCTGGTGGCTGCCAATGGAGCGATTGCAGAGGCTGATCACCCGACTCGAGCGGTTAGAAGCCGATACGAAGATGGAGACCGTCGTCCATTTTCTCGACAAGGAGAAATGGCTGGGATTGGGCGTCATCATCTTCAGCAGTACTACGACACAGCGAAGTGGCTGGCGGACTCGCTGGCGGCGCGCCACCCGGAAGAAGCTGTCGGCCTTTATGCGGGTGTGGATCGGAGCCGTCTGTACCAGCGCGGCGACAGCGTGAGTGTCGAGCGTGAAACCTTGAAGCCGATGGTCGCCGAGCACCAGATTCGCGTCATGATAGCTACCGATGCCGCCTGCGAAAGGCTTGAACCTGCAAACCTTGGGCACGCTGATCAACGTCGATCTGCCGTGGAACCCAACGCGCCTCGGACAGCGGATTGGCCGGATCAAACGCTTCGGACAGCGGCGTGAAACCGTGGATATGCTGAACCTTGTGTTCGAGCAGACCGTGGACGAAAAGATCTACGAGCGCCTGTCCGAGCGCATGAAGAACCGCTACGACCTCTTCGGGTCGCTGGCTGACACCATCAAGGACGAGTGGATCGATGACATCGAAACACTCGGTGAACAGTTGGACGAGTACATCAATGCCCAGAAGACAGCGACAGGCTTCGACCTGCGCTACACCGGCACGATGATGCCATCGGACAGGGATTGGCGTGAATTCACAGAAGTCTTGTCGCGGCGCGATCTCGCCACCCTGATTAGCGCAGCCTGGGGCTAATCAATGCAGCCATTTTCTATTACTCTTTTCGCAACATCCGGAGACCCCGAGGGCATTCATCACCTCGACAAATCGAACTGGTCAGGGTACGGCGTTGTCTCAACAAAGAGCTTTTACACCTGTTGAAGCAGGAGCCGGGCTTCTCGCAAGTCGGCATCTACATCCTTGTCGGCAATGCCGCCGAAGAAACGATCTACATCGGGGAGGCCGACCCCGTCGGTGACCGGCTGAAGAACCACGTCTCGAACAAGGAAGGTGCAGCAGGGTGCGCGACCGTTCGGGCAGAGTGGCCGGCAACCGTCCCAGAAAGGCGCGATGCCGCGCCCAGGTGTCGGGCGGGTCCCAGTCCATGAAGAAGCAGGGCCCGCCACCGTGAGAAATTAAAGGCGCGGGCTGGCGCAGCGTTTTCCTTATTGTGCCGATCGAGTTGCAAAGCAGAGACATAGCCGCCGGGGTTGATGGAGTTGTAATCGGCGCCGGTTTCAATCTCGGCACCTTGCAGATTGACACGTTCAAGCTGAAAGTCGAATCCGCCCGCATCCGATTTGATGGGTGCATCAATCTGCACCACAGTGCGCGCCGATCAATTACATGATCATTGCCGGGTTGTCGCGGTCGAGGCGGGTGAACTCGAGCATCCAGTGTGGATACAGTCGCGGCGGTGTGCTGATCTCATCAAGTGCGGCGACCTCCTCAGCCGAAAGCTGCCAATCGACAGTCTTCAGGTTGTCCTGCAACTGCTCGGGTTTGGTGGCGCCGATAATCACCGAACTGACGGGCGACTTGCGCAGCAGATAATTGAGCGAGACCTGCGCCGAACTCACCCCGCGCAACTTGGCGATGCGCTGCACCTCGTCCAGGATCGCGTAGGCCTTTTCCTCTTCGATCTGAATGAAATTATGTTCTTCCTTACTGCGCCGGGCCCCCCGCGGGCCCTTGCCGCCACGGGGGTATTTGCCGGTGAGAAACCCCGCGCCCAACGGCGACCAAGGCGTGATACCCAGCCCCTGGTCCCGGCACAGCGGGGCGAGTTCGATCTCCACGTCACGCGACAGCAGCGAGTAATAAGCCTGCAACGAAATGAACTTCTCCCAATGGTGTCTCTCGGAGATGGACAACGCTTTCATCAGTTGCCACGCAAAGTAATTCGAACAACCCAAGTAGCGCACCTTGCCAGAATGCACCAGGTCGTTCAGCGTCGAGAGCGTTTCCTCTAACGGCGTCATGAAGTCAAAGCTGTGCACTATGTAGAGATCAAGATAATCGGTGCCCAGACGCCTGAGGCTGTTCTCGCAGCTCTGAATGATGTGGCGCCGACTCAAGCCCACGTCGTTGATCTCTTGGCTCATACGTCCGCGCACTTTGGTGGCCAACACCACCTTGTCGCGCTTGCCCTTGAGCGTCTTGCCGAGGATCTCCTCAGACTGGCCGTAGGAATAGACATCGGCGCTGTCGAAAAAATTGATGCCGGCATCCAGCGCGATATCGACCAGGCGCTGGGCGGCAGACTGGTCAAGCCCGCCGATTTTCTCCCAGTAGCCCTGCTGGCCAAAGCTCATAGTGCCAAAACACAGCTCGGAAACGAGCAGACCGGATTTGCCAAGTGAGCGGTAATGCATGATGTGTCACTCCTGTTGAAATAGGTTGAGATAATGAGCAAAAAGGATATTCATACGTCTTTCGACCCCAGCAGCCATCAATGTGTTGCGACGTTAGCAGGCGTTACGCAGCGTGCAGAGGGAAAAACCTGCTGGTTCAACCGCAGTGCATCGTCCGCTTGGGTCCCTCCGGGAAAAATCACATCCGTCATTTGAAGGTACTGGTGTACGTTCGACTGCACCCGTTACGATATCCTCGAAGCACTTCATCCTGCGGTCGTTCGGGCAAGGTGACGGGCAATCCTTCCAGAAATGCCCGATGCCGCGCCCAAGTGTCGGCGGGCGCCACTCCATGAAGACGCATGGCTCGCCGCCGTGGTTGATGAACGGCGCTGGCTTGCGCATCAGAACTCCGTGTAGCCTTTTGCGTCAGGCGTGTAGAAGGTGGCGGGATCGGCCGGCTTGAGTTCCCCGCCGCTTTTCAGTTTTTGCGCCAGGTCCGGGTTGGCGATGAAGGGGCGGCCGAAGGCGACGAGATCGCCTTTGTTCGCGGCGAGATCGGCATTGGTGCGCGCCGCGTCATAGCCGCCGGAGAGGATGTATTTACCCCTGAAGGCCGTGCGCAGTTGCACCTTGAGAGTCTCGCTCACCGGTGGCGCACCCATGGAACTGTGGTCGACCACATGGAGATAGACCAGGCCGACGTCGTTGAGCGCCTCGATCAAGCGCAGATACAACGCATCCATGTCAGCGTCCGACGCCATGCCATTGAACACGCCATAAGGCGAGATGCGTATGCCGACCCGCTCGGCGCCGATCGCTGCCGCAGCAGCGCGGGCCACCTCCACCGCGAAGCGGATGCGGTTGTCAATGCTCCCGCCCCAGCGATCGCTGCGGTGGTTGGACGCGGTGTTGAGGAACTGGTCGATGAGATAGCCGTTGGCGCCGTGCAGCTCGACGCCGTCGAAGCCTGCAGCCACGGTGTTTTTACACGCAGCGGCATATTCCTCGATCGCCGCCGCAATGTCTTGCTCCGTCATGGTCCCAGGCACGGGATGCGGCTGCATTCCTTCGGTGTCCGTCCACATCTCACCTGGCGCGGCGACGGCCGATGGCGCGAGCAGGTGAGCGCCCAGCGGCAGGTTGGCGGGATGACCCACCCGCCCAGTGTGCATGAGCTGCACGAAGACGCGACCGCCAGCAGCATTCACGGCCTCCGCCACCTGGCGCCAGCCCGCCACCTGCGCATCCGAATAGATGCCGGGGATGTGCGCATAACCCAGGCCGTTGGGCGAGGGCGAAGTGCCTTCGGTGATAAGGAGCCCGGCCTCGGCGCGCAGGCTGTAGTACTGGGCCATCAAGTCGTTCGGTACATTGCCCAGCGCCCGCGAGCGGGTCATGGGCGCCATCACGACACGGTTGGGCAAGTTCAAGGGGCCGAGTTGGACAGGGCTAAACAGCTTGGTCATGCTTATTCCCCTTATTTCGATGCAGGAATCAGGCCTTCCGCCGCGAGCGCGGCCTGGACGGCGGGACGGGGCGCCACGCGGCTGAGATAATCGAGCAGTCCCGGCCAGGGCGCGAGGTCCACATTCACGTACTTAGCCCACCCCAGCACGGTGAAGAGGTAGGCGTCCGCCACGGAAAAGTCGTTGCCCATCACATAGGGACCCACCCCGAGCCGCTTCTCGGCATGAGCGATACGTTGTTCGAGCGACGAATTGATGACCGCTTTCGCGTCATCGGAAAGCGCCGAGTTAAACAGCGCGCCGAAGCCCTTGTGCAACTCCGTGGAAATGAAGTTGAGCCATTCCATCAGGCGGTAATGTTCCAGCGTGCCCGCCGACGGCGCCAGGCGTTTTTCCGGCACGCGGTCGGCGAGGTATTGCACGATGGCCGGTCCTTCGGTGAGCACCTGCCCATCGTCGAGCTGCAAGGCCGGGACGCAACCCAAGGGATTGATGGTTTTGTAATCGGAGCCGGTTTCGGTCTGCTTGCTCTGCAGATCCACGCGCTCCAGCTTAAAGTCGAAACTGCCCTCGCGAAGCACGATGTGGGGCGAAAGCGAGCAGGCGCCGGGGCTGTAATAAAGCTTCATGATGTTCCTCTCGGTTTATTTTCGGGTCCTAGTATAGTAAAGTAACCATTAACTTTGAGACAAGAAGGCACGCACACCGCCCATGGTTACTTTTAGGAAACCGACATGCCCCCTGACGACTTGTTTACCGATGCCGCTGAACCCCTTGATGAGGCGCCGCCGTCGCCCGGCCACCGAAGCTGTCCCGTGCGTGATGTGCTTAACCGCTTGGGCGACAAGTGGTCGACGCTGATCCTGGTCACCTTGTCGCAGGGTCCGCAACGATTCAATGCGCTGGCCCGCGCCGTGCCCGACATTTCGCGCCGGATGCTGACCGAGACGCTGCGTCACCTCGAACGCGACGGACTCATCTGGCGCGAGGTAACGCCCTCGACACCCCCATCTGTGCGCTACGGGCTCACCCCGCTCGGGACTTCGCTGATGCCGTCCCTGACTGAGCTCATCGACTGGGCCGAACGCCAACAACCCGAGGTCGTCGCCGCCCGCGTCCGATTCGATAGACGTATGGCCAACAGATGAACGGACCACGGCCATGTGGTCGAGGCATGCTGCATTAGTCCAATATCCTTTGACACTCTTGGACGGAAGGAGACCAATGCGCGCGCGGCCTATCGGCTACCGCATCCTGGGTTTTTCCTGGTAGCCTTAACGTTTGCGGATTGTTCGCTTCATCGACAAGTGTTCTAGCCGCCAAGGTTGATTTCTTTGGCGTGTCATGCCACACCTGTATCGGTTGAATGCCGCACTCAAAGCCAAAGGCGAAAATTCAGCAAACATGATGCCGGTAGGTAGTTCGTGTTTCTCCAGCAGCCGGCGGAAGTTGGGGATGGTGGTTTAGTCCGGAATGCGCTCCAGGCTCAACCCGGCAAACTGGCGCAGGATGGTCGTCTCGTACAGCGCTTCCTCCATCGCCGGGTCGCTGTAGCCGAACCACTTATGCATCAGATGAACCCGCAGCATTGCCGTCAGTGGATAGGCTGGCGGGCCACCCTCACCCTTGGGGTAATGCGGATCGATCAAGGCAATCAAACCCTTCCACGGCACCACCCGATCCATCTCGATCAGGAACAGCTCTTTGCGGGTCTGTTTGCGCTTACCGGCATACTCGGCGTCGAGGAAGGTCATCTGCTTCATTGGAAAACTCGGCGGGTGAAATCCGGGCATTTTGCCAAAATCAGGAAGTCTTCTTCAGAGTTTCCCTAACAGCCGGATTGATGAACTACTGCCCCTCGGTTCCTCAAGCTGAGTAGAGGTGGGGCGGCTGGACGCTTACACCTGCGCTAGGGTTCAAATAACTGGTAAGCTTAATCAAAGTTCAACTATTACTAATGCAGTCAAGTAAACGGTACTTTTTATGAAGATCGGTTATACGCGGGTGAGCACTCGGGATTAGAACGCCGACCTCCAGGTCGATGCCCTGAAACAGGCCGGGTGCGAACGCATCTATCAAGACATCGCCAGCGGCGCAAAAAGCGCGCGGCCGGAGTTGGACAAGTTGCTAGCCCATGTTCGAGCGGGCGATGCCGTGGTGATCTGGAAGCTGGATCGCCTCGGTCGCTCGCTCAAGCACCTGGTTGAGTTGGTCGGCTAGCTGGCTGCACGCAAAGTCGGCTTGCAGAGCCTGAACGACCCCATTGACAGCACCCACGCCCAAGATCGCCTGGTGTTCAACCTGTTCAGTTCGAGCGCGAGCTGATCCGCGAGCGGACTCAGGCGGGCCTGTCGGCGGCACGGACTCGAGGCCGGATCGGTCGCCGTCCCAAGGGCCTGCCAGCCAAGGCCGAGGCCACCGCCATGGCGGCGGAGACCCTGTACCGCGAGGGCCGCCTGAGCGTCAGCGCCATCGGCGAGAAGTTGCACATCTCCAAGAGCACCCTGTACAGCTACCTACGCCACCGTGGCGTCGAGATCGGGACGTACCAGAAGAGCGCCCTGGCGCGAGGTCAAAAGCGCAATATCGCGTCACCGGCAGAGTCAACCGTCGAGCGGGTGGCCACCGTCACCCTGCGCCTGGCGGTGGTGAACAACAGCAAGTTCATGCGCGGTCGGAAGCGGGCCACGGAGAACATCGAGCGCTACTGCCTGGAGCCCTACGGCATGAAGCGGTCGGAGACCGGCCATTACGAGCTGACCATTCCGTATCGGAGCGACGAGGCGCTGGACAAGACCTTGCATGACCTACTAACCGAGATCAGCCAGGAAGCCGATATGCGCAGCTGCTTTATCGAGGCGGAGGCATGGGAGGAAGGCACCGAACGACGCTGGTAAGGCTTGCGTTGGTTTTTGGTTCCCATTGCGCCCCAACCCCCACTTACGTTGCTCATACTTGCCAGCCTAGCGCCACAAGCCGGTACGGCTCCGAGCATCTGTGCTTCACCTCGCAGCAAATACACACATCAAGGGGCTACATTGTTGCAGGAGCTTCACACCCCACCGTTACCAGTGATGCATGTCTTGTTAGGCTATCGCTGGTCGCATAGCGAGTCAGCTACCATTCCAAACTCGGAATAGGTGGACAATTACAGGTAAAACTTTGTGTCGCACAGGATGCCTGAAGTAGTCCCGCATTTTTATCTGACTTCAGTAGCCGCTGATTTTGAAAGCGCTGTATCGAGCAAATAACGATCAGGTCAACCACTTATATCGGCATTTAGCCGGCACAAGCGCTCCGTAGCGACTATTCTCCATTTACAGGCGCACCTCCCACTGCGTTCTCGAGCATAAATAGACGGTCGTTTCCCCACCACATTTCATCGCCCAAAAACATCGTTGGCACACCGAACACTTTGCGTTCGATCGCGGCATGTGTCTGCTCGTCATACCTCTCTGTTGCGGCATCGCTGCTGATAAAGTCCTCGAAGGCGCTACGATCCCAGCCTAGTTTTTCAGATACCAGAGCAGGCAAGCTTTCCAAATCTGGAGCTATGCCATCTCCCCAAACCGCATTAAATACTACATTCACATAGGCACCAGTCTGTGCCATGGCTCCCGAGTAATAAAGCCCAGTATTCATCCGTCGGCTGTTGTAGTTAGCTGGGAATACCAACGGTATTTCGTAAAGCTCGGCCCACCGTTGCAAATCTACTTTCAAATAGTCCAGCTTGACTATCAGGTCGCGATTAGATGGACCAACGTTTCCGATGGCTATTTTAACTCGCGCCAAATCGATTGCGTAATAACGAATGGAAAAGCCATAGTCTTGCGCAAGCTTTGACAAACGATGGTTGGCCAAGTAAGAGAACGGACTCAAAAAATCGAAATAAAAATCGACAATCACAATCAAACACTCCAAGAACAGAAGTCGGCACAATAGCAAAATCGTTCATCACGAATGGCACGCCCCCGTCGTTATGGTGCACTGCCTTTATCCCGTATTCCTGATATCAGCTTTCGCCCAAATTTTTGAAACTGCCAGATCAGCAAACTTTGCTGATCTGGCAATGCCTGGCGCAAGAAATGTGCTTTAGCTCACTTAATTCCTGCACCCTCAGCGTCTGCGCCACCCTGTCACTCAGGTCTGCGGAGGTGAACTACTTCAATTCATTACTGTATTTAGCGTGCAGCGCGGCCCAAGCCTTGCCTGATTTCTGTGCACCAGCGAGGTAGTCTTCTGGAACAAGGTTGTAGGGCGGACGGCAGGGCCCAGCCTTGAGCCAACCAGCCGCATCCATCCGTGCCTTTTCAAGCCCGATATTATACTTCGAGAACTCCGAAAAGTCGCCACGCGGAAACAATGTCGAGTCGGCTGCACGCATATCATCGGAGATGGCTTTGGCCTTGGCCCAGTCACCGGTGCTCTTGGCCCGCACCACTTCGTCACGCAACATGATGGCGGTAGCCGGGCCGCACATGGCCCCGCTTGACCAGAACGCGGTTATGCGCTCGGGATTGATGCGTGCGGCCGCGTAATAGTCATCTTCGTGGGGAAGGAAGCGGATGTTGGGTGCCAGTCTCAGGTCCAAGTCAAGCATTCCGATGCCTAGATACTTCGCAGTCACTACCTGCGGAATTTTGGACATCTCTGCCCAGAATGGGCGAGGGAAGTCGAACTTGAATGCTTCGGGGTTGGCGTAAATCGCAATGGCAGCCTCTGGTACCGCATCTGCAACATCACGATAGAACTGAACCGCTGTAGGCAGGTCCATCTTCACCCACATCGGCACCCCGAGCATAGTGCCGTTGGCGCCAATATCGATAAGCTCTCGGGTCTGGCGGATGACTTCTCGGGTATTTAAGGCTGTCGTGCCACAGAAATAAGGCACGCGACCACGAATGGTCTCGACAATCGTCGAGACATAATCACGTTTTTCATCCCAGGTCAACGTGGCGCACTCACCAAAAGTACCCATACTTAGAATACCGTTGACACCAGCTGCAATCAGCTCTTCAACTATGCGGGCAGTCTCTTCTAAGTCCACGGTGGCAGTGCTGCGCCAATCAGAAGCATCAGGCGTCGAGGGTGTGGGCATTATAGTCCAGGCGCCGTTGATATCTTCGGCGGTAAGACGCGACGTTTTCATAATTTTATTCGACATGGAAACACCCTTTGCGGTTAGATAGATAAAGAACTTTAAACAGAATCATCAGAATTGGCGTCCGATCGCGATCGAAGTTAGTAATGGGTCAAGAGTTACCCGTGCTTTAGCCTCCTGTGGCCCCAAGTACCCTGATGCGTCGGTTTTCAGGTATAACTTCCGGATATCAATGCTAACGAACCAACCACGGTTAACGTCAATATCGGCACCAACATGTAGCGCGGGGGACCAAGCGTGGTCGGCATCGAACGATTTTAGATTAGCGTCCCGACTTTCAAAAATCCGCGTGTAATTGACTCCCGCACCTATGTGAGGGCGAACGGGACCCAAAGCGGGGAGGTTATAGTTCAACGTTAATACTGTTGGAGCGTAAGTTATTTTCCCCAGCTGGATACCAGGAAGTGTGCCTGCGCCCGTCACTTTAGTTGTAGGCGGAATACCGACAATCGCACGTACATTCCACTGGTCGTTGATGGCGTAGCCGAAGTCGAATGTAAGCGCGTTGTTATCGCTCGCATCAGCGCTTCCTCCTGGCACCCGCTGACCATTTAAGTATACTTTTGCGCTAGCATCGAAAGCTACATTAGTCATACCAATACGGTACGTCCAAGGCGACTCTTCGGCCCATGTGGGGCTTGCCAAACAGAATAGAGGATACACAAGACAAATCGTTCTTTTTATCATTATTATTTTCATCCTATTTATTATTCTTGTTTTGAATAGATAGTAGATAGCCTCATGGAACAGATGTGTCCACTAGTTGACTAAGCGCTTGATTCACCTATCTACCTATATACTATGAAACAAATGTCATGGATCGGTATGCGCATGGCCCGAACCACTTCCCCTTCGCTTTAACGTCCTTTGATCTCATCGCCCTGCAAGGTTGGTTGCGTATGAAGATGCTGGACTAGAGCCTCGCCCAACGAGCGCGCATCTTTAGCTCAGTTTTACATCCAGGCCATATCCAGTGGCCTCCACGCCATGGCCGAAGATGTCGCCGACGTAATACTCCGCTTCATCTATGGCCGTGGCACCTCGCCAGCCGGGCTCAATGAGCCAGCCCGAAGGCGTTGCACCATAGAACGTCAACGCCTTGTCGTTGGCGTGAATGCCAAGCTGCAAGGCAATGTCAATTTCGTTCTTTACAAACTGTTGGTGCGTGTATCCCAAGTCTTCCATATGGGTGTACTCAAGCATCAAGTGATTGAGTCGTTTGGCAGCGGGCATGGCACCAAAAGCAATGGAGTGATCACGGGCGTTGCAATGCATGAACGACAGTTCGGCAGTCATGCCGTTGGGCAACGGAATCCGGTATTCGACGTCCCCACGGAAGCCCAGCAGGCTATAAAACTTATGAGCTTCTGCGACGTCGGTTTGGCGAACGATGCAATGGCCCAAGCCTTGGTCACCGGTCACAAACTTTCCGTGCAGGGGGCGACCGGGATGGAACGGGTTGCTCATGTCGATCCGGGGGCCCCAGAATATCTCGGTCGGGTTGCCGCCCGGATCTTCTGTCTTCATCAGACCCAACACCATACGCTCCTGAGCCTCAACTTTGTCGCAGATGCGGATCTTGTAACCGGCATCAATAAGCTTTTGACCCAGAGCTTCGAACTCCGGCTTGCCGGCTACACGCCAGCCTAGGTACTCCAAGTCGTCCTGTCCGTTGTGATGGACTACGATCCGATGATGCCAGTAATCCATCCGCAGATAGAAACGGTCCTTCTCACCCTCATCAAGAACTTGCAGACCTAGCATATCCGTGGCAAATGATTTCCACGCATCAGGGTCCTTGACCGAGATACCCATGTATCCGAGCTCGATAACTGCAGCTTGCTTACTCATAGTTTGATTCCTGGGAGTTAGTGCTTATCAGAAGGGATATTGCTGCTCGAAAGGTTCGATGGTCAGCCACTTGATCTCTGTGAACTCGTCGATTACAGCACGGCCGTCGAAGCGCCCGTAGCCGGTGTTCTTGGTGCCTCCGTAAGGAGCCTGCGCCTCGTTCTGGACGGTCGAACCGTTGATGTGTACAGAACCATATTCGATGGACATACCCACGCGTAGAGCGCGGTTGATGTCGCGGCCAAATACGCCCGACGACAGGCCATAGACGCTGTCGTTGGCAATGCGGACGGCCTCTGCTTCGCCTTTACAACGGATTACCACGGTGATGGGACCAAAGGTCTCCTCATCGTAAATCCGCATGTCAGATTTGACGTGATCCAGGATCGTGGCCGGCATGAGCGCACCTTGGGCCAAGCCGCCGCAAACAACTTTTGCCCCTTTGTCGATCGCGTCTTTGAACAAACCATTGATCCGCTCACCCGAATTTGGCGAGACCATCGGGCCGATGATGCAGTCGCCAGTTACGCACGGGTCGCCTGCGCTCAAGCGCTTAGTTTTTTCGACAAATTTTGCGACAAATTCGTCGGCTATCTTCTCATCAACGATCAAGCGCTCAGTGGACATGCAGATCTGACCTTGGAACAGGAAGCTACCGAACACCGCTGCCTTGACCGCCGCATCGATGTCTGCATCATCCAGAACAATAAGCGGGGACTTGCCGCCGAGCTCCAGCAGGCAGCGCTTGAGGTGTTGCGCGGCTTTCTGCGCGATAATGCTGCCCACGCGGGTGGAACCCGTGAAGTTGATGCGGCGGATCTCCTTGGCAGAGATCAGTGCGTCAGCGATCTCGGGCGAACGGTCAGGCGAAGAGTTGAGGTAATTGAGCACGCCAGCGGGCAGCCCGGCTTCCTGCACGCACTGGGTGATCAGGGCATGCGTCGCGGGACTAAATTCAGAGCCTTTGAACACCACAGTGTTGCCACAGACCAGCGGATAAGCGATGGCTCGTGCCGCAAGCACTGCGGTGCCGTTCCATGGAACGATGCTTAGGATCGGGCCGACCGGCTGACGTAGTGTCATTGAGAGCGTTTCGGCTTTGTCCGTTGGGATGGTTTCACCCTGAATTTGGGTAGCCAGCGAGGCAGCCTCTCGGAACACATTGGCAGACGCATGGACGTTGAATCCGGCCCAAAGGGCGGAAGCTCCCACCTCCATGGCCATCACTTCGATGAACTTGGGTGTTTTACTTTCCATGACATCGGCGACCTTTAGGAGAAGGCGGCGACGCTCTGAAGGTCCAACGGCCTTCCAGGTCTTGAACGCCTCCTCGGCCGCTTGCGCCGCCTTTATCGCGTCCGTCACTGTGGCGTTTGCGCTCTCAGTCACCACATCGCTGCTGACGGGGTGTATGCGCTCGAAGGTCTGCTGGTCACTAGAATCGATCCAGGCGTTATTGATAAACAGTTTTGTCTTCATGGGGCGTCACCTGAAATGTGTCTATAACTTCTGATCGGCTACAAGCTCACTTGCGACCGAGCGCCATACCGCCATCAATGCTAATCACGGTGCCGGTGATGAATTTTCCTTGCTTTCGCGAAGCCAGCAACAAATAGGGTGCCACCACGTCTTCGGGCTTGGCTGCAAACCCAAGAGGCGTGAGACCTTTGATCATATCGTCGATGCCGGGCATGTCTTTCATGTGCATTTTGTCGAAACCGGCGCTCGCGGGACCGCACAGAGACGTCACGGTGCCCCCCGGCGAAACAGCGTTCACGCGAACTTCGGGGGCCAATTCGTAGGCCAAAGCCTTAACCATACCGAGCACCGCATGCTTGCTGGCGATGTAGCAAGAACCACCACCACTGACCGCATGGGACGACACCGAAGCGGTCATCACCACTGATCCGTTAGTCTTTTTCAGTTCCGGCAGGGCGGCACTGATGCCACTGAAATAGCTCTTGACATTAATGTCGAATATTTCGTCAAAACTGCTCGATATTTTCTCCCAAGGCTCTTCGATGCTCAGCATGTAATCCCAGATACCGGCATTTGCAATAAAACAATCAAGATGACCGAATCTATCGATTGTTTGCTTTATCAGCTTCTCATTTGTTGCGTGGTCCCGGACATCGCCCACTACAATCTCGAGTGCGTCCTTGAACTCTTTGCAAAGAAGCGCCTCTTGCTCCTCGTTTCGTACGAGAGCGGATACGTAATAACCGGCCGACTTAAAGGACCGAACCAGTTCGAGACCGATTCCTGAGCCTGCACCGGTTATCGAAACGACTTGTTGATTGCCCATACACGTACATTCCCTTTGATTAATGGTGACCGCGGTTGCAGTGACCATTTGTAAAAATGGTCACTGAATCACAGAAAGACCATCAGATTGTGCGTCTGAAGTATGCGCTCTGGGTAATCGACGAATCGCTGGACCAATTTTCGTACTCCACCTTCGCCACGTTTCCATTTATCTTCCCGGGCGGCGTAGAAGACATCGACCTGATTGCCACGTCGTGCCCGGTGCAGAATGACGTTGGAGCGGATGTGAAGTAGCTCTTTGTCATTTACGTCCATTGCGGCCTGGACGTTGGTGATAAAGCGAGTAAAGCGCAGCTTCGGGCTGTTGCCCCAGTTTTGCGGATCCAGTTGATGCTCAACTCGAACTTTCAGTTGCTGAAAATTTTCGTTGTAAACGTTCATGGCTTCATTGAGCTTATAACGACGCTCTGAAGCTGCGCGCAGTTCGCGTGAAATGACCTGATATTGCACCTCTGACCCCACGCAGTGCTCTAACCAAGCACGGTAAGCCTGAATGTCCAACAAATGCGCTTCCTGGGTCAGCAGCGTAGTGGCTTCTTGTTGCAAAGCAGAGTCGTGGCAATTGAAGAAACGAAGAATCTCTTCGGCGTCGTGGGCGGAAACCAGCTTGTCTTCTTGAATATTGATCATCATGGTCGACTCGTCTGTTAGCGATCAGTAGTCTTCGTAAGTTCAGTATGCCAAGTACTAGAGGCATGCTCGAACTCAGCCCAGTTGGAGCTGCTGACGTGTGCCTGGTAAGCCCGGTAGAAACCACGATAACTGGTCTCGCCGATCGCCGATTTGCCGACGACGCCTGGATAGACCGCGTCGCCGTATACGTCCTCACCGAAACCAAGGTTTGAAAGCAGATCACTATCTCTTGATTGATATTTCTTGCCGTTTTGCGAAGCTGTTTCCATATTGTCATTGTCGTCGCTTTCCCAGAAGCCAGCAGGCCCGAACGTTCGCTGAACAGAGTCGGCCAAGCGGCGCTTGAGATCCTCAGGCATGTCTTTTTCGACAATGGCGTAGGTCCAGACCTCGGTGGTGTTTGCGTCGATCGGGTTCCATACTTTGAAAACACCCGAGCAGGTCAGCATGCTGTTGTTCGGGAAAACGGTGCAGTTGAGGTGGCTGCGATAAATCCGAGCGCGAACATCGCCAATTTCTTTGTTCAGCCTTTCCTGCTTTGCGCCTCCGAATGCCATCAATTCCGGAACCAAGTCTGCGCTATGCACACCTGAATATCCGTCCCACAACACACCCATGCCGCTGCCGTATTTGGAGGTCATTTGCAAGCCTGCGCCTTCAGGTGGTAGCACCGCATTGCCAGCGAGCGACGAGAAGATAGACTCCCCCGAGCGAAGCGAAGACGCGTGCGTCCAACCCACGTGGTATGCATCTCCCACAAAGTTTTCCGCGGGTGCCTTCCAGTTGGCCTTGATCACAACCTTGCCTGGAGGACCGACCAGTTCTAAACCGCCGGAATGCTTGAACATAGGTTCCAGGTACCAAGCAGCGTCACCCAGATAGTCCATAAGAGGAGGGGCCTCCTGGTCGAAGCAACCGTAGATGAAGCCATGGAAGCTCTCCACGCGAGCGACTTCTTTCAACCCCAGACATTTTTTATTGAGCGACTCGCCGTACAGATCTTTTTCAAATGGAACGCTCTGCAGTTCACCGTTGGAGCCGAAGCCCCAGCCGTGATAGCTGCAAACAAAACCTTTGGCATTGCCGGCTTCCACGCTCACCAGCGTCTTGCCACGATGCCGGCAAACGTTCAGAAAAGCACGAATCGAACCGTCGTTCTGCCGGGAGACGATGACCTCGTCAATCCCCATTTTTGCGGTAACATAGTCGCCGGGGGCAGGAATCAGGCTATCATGAGTGAGAAAAAGCCAGTTCCGCGCAAAAATGGTTTTCAGTTCATGTTGGAAAAGTTCTTCATCGCCATGAATCAGGTGCTTTTGGCTCAGACCAGATTCACTTACCAAGATTTTATTATTGTAATTCATGTTTTCACCTAAAAAAGATGGAATGGGGGTGATTACGCTCTAGGGCCCGGGGTGCCTCCTGTTAAAATTCTTAGCTCAAATCAATCATTACGCGCAGGTTCTCAATCTTGACTGGATATGTTTTGATGTTCTGTGTCACGGGTGCGCACAGGGCTTTGCCTGTGCAAACGTCAAACCGACCTTGATGCAAGGGGCATTCGATTTCTCTACCCTCGAGATAACCATCACTCATGCGGGCGGAACCATGCGTGCACAGGTTGTCGGTAGCGTAGATTTCGCCTTCAACTTCATACAGCGCCAGCTCCTTGCCCTCGACAGTCACGCCGAGGACGTCACCTTCAAGGATGTCAGAAAGAGCGACTGCTTCAATCCACTTTACTGTCATAAAGCAATCCTCAGATGGGGTAAATGAGGAATTTAGGGAGCATTTCGCTGCCGCAAATACAGACGCTGCCCTTATTGTTTACGTTCATTTGAATGTCTTCCTGATGAATTCTCGATGGACAGAGGTGCATGGCCGGGAACTATTCAGATCCCACCGGGATAGAAGGCATCGGCATAAATATGTTCGGGTGATATTCCAAGATGCTTGGTGACGGTGCACAACGCTTCAACCATCGCTGGTGCGCCGCACAGGTAGGCCCTCCACCCAGCCAGCGAAAGGATGTCTTTTTCGATCACATCGGTAATTAGGCCGGCTCGCTGACCCTCATTAATCGGGCCCGTTGCAATCACCGTGTGTACGGTCAGTTGAGGGTGGTCAGCGGCGAGTTTGTGCAATCGCTCTGCGTCGTAGAGGTCTTGCTGACTGCGCACCCCGAAATAAAGGAGGATGGGGTTCGTCATACCCGACTTCAGCGCGCCGCGAACAATCGACAGCACCGGTGCGAGTCCGGTCCCGCCACCTACACACAGCATCGGTCCGGTGTGCTTCTGACGTAGATAAGCCGTACCAAGAGGCCCGCTCAACTTGATGCTTGTACCTTCGCGGACGTGTTCGAAAACATACTCCGTGACGCGCCCACCCGGCACCTTGCGTATGTGGAACTCCATTTCTTGGTCATCTGGCAAACCTGCCATTGAATACGGACGCGCATGCTCAGGGCTGAACTGCAGTGTCGCGTACTGTCCGGGTGAGAACTCGAAGGGCTTGGAGAGGCGTACGCGTAAGCGACGGATATCGTGAGTGGGCGACTCGACTGCGACCACTGTGCCCTTGATGATTCGCGCCGGGTGAGTGACAATTTCGTCGGCTTCTGGGACTTCGATAGCGCAATTGCCAGTGAGTACTGACTGACAGGCGAGCACATACTGCTTGTCGGTGAGGTTTGATTGCCCATTTTCCGCCCCAGAATCAATGACACTGCCATCTATAACCCGGCAGCGACAGGTTCCGCAACGCCCAGACAAGCAACTGTAGGAAATAGCTACACCGTTCTCGCGAAGCACTTCCAGAAGGTTGGCACCGGCACTGAAGGGAATTATGCGATTGTTCGGTTGTATGAGGAGTTCCATAATATGGCTTCGTTATTATAAGACTTATATGGTAAATAATCGTGAATACGACGTCATATGTCAATAACGCATAAGTGAGGTTGTTTATCACCAATGTGAATACTCATAACCTGGCTCCCCTTTCAGAAAATTACGCACTCCACCCTGAAGGAATGTTCCTGATAGCGAGGTGGCGATAGTGAAACCGCCCAAGGCACCAAACCCGTGTTGGATCGCGCCACAACTGGTTACTCTACTGACACTGTCGTCGGCAGGAGCATGGCGATACGAGATCAAGTACGACTGGTATCGTCTGTTAGCACGGATCGATGGTGACCAGGTGCAGCTTTTCACCAAAAACGGGTTTGACTAGATCGATCATATGCCACTCCTGGCCAAATAGCTGGGACGCCTAGCCGTCCATTCAGCCTGGCTCGACGGTGAGGTCGTATTCCAGGAAGACGACGGTCGACCAGCATTTCAAGCCCTGCAGTCAGCGTTCGCCGCACGGTGTACCGACAAATTTGTGTACGTGGCGTTCGACCTGCTCTACCTCGACGGTGCAGATCTGCGGGGAGAGGGCGTTGAACTGAGCCGCCAGGTACTTGAGGCGCTCCTCGAGCACTGCCCATTGGAGCGCGTACGCTTCAGCGATACCCTGGAAGCTTACCCAGTGCAGCTGCTGGCCAACGCTTGCCGGATGCAGCTGGAGGGAATCGTGGAGAAGCGTGATGGCCGCCGCTACAGCAGCGCAAGGAACGGCGCTTGGGTGAAATTGAAATGCGATAATCGCCAAGAATTTGTGATCTCAGGATTCACGCGCGCAGCTACCGGCGTCGGTTCGCTGTTACTGCGGGCTCCCCTTTACGAACTGATTACGGCCTTGCTGGCGCAGACGGCGTGGAATAATTGGTCGAAATCAGCGATCAAGGTTCCCCTTTCAATGAATGCTCTGTCGAAAGGCCTACTCGGGTTGGGAGCTATGCCCCTCACGCTGCTGGGCTCATTTGCTGTGTTTCCGGTTTTCAATGCGCCCAGCCAGGGAAACTGGATAGTCGCCGGCACCGTCGCTGCTGCTGGCGCTCTCGGGGCCTGGTTTATTGAGTGGACGGAGCGGAAAGTGGTGGCAATCGCGTCGTCATCGACCTGAAGCCGAATCAAGTGATCGTCGGCGGAGTGCCGATCGACTGCCCATTTTCCTCCATGACTCATTTTTCAGGAGCCGCGATGCGCTTGCCGAGGCTGTTGGTATCGCCGTCAACGAGGCCATGCTCAAACAGGAGAAATTCCTTGTCGCACGAAAATCGGCACTCATCAGGATCTGGCCGGGGAGCTTTCAGGTGACCGACTTCGAGCTGAAGGCGCTGTCCGCTGCCATTACGGCCGAGTTCATTTCACCGGCGTTTGAGCTGATGAGGCAACCGATGCCTCCCCAGGAACACCGCAACCTTTCCAGTGCTACGGCAGCGAATCGCTGAGCAACACAACGCCTTCCGGACAGAGGAATCGAACGGTGGCCATCAACGAAGAAATTCAGGCGGTACTCAGCAACCCTGGAACCAGTGCCTGAGTACGGGCAGGAAGAGTTCGCGGAGCTGCGATCGTATTACCCTGAGCTGTCCATGGTTTCGGACGGCTCTCTCTACTCGTTGTTCGATGTGTTCCAGATGGAGTGCCGCTTCGTTAACGGTTGGTCGGCAAACCGAGACGATGACTTCCTGTTCTACCTGCTCGGCAAGGTAGCAGACAGCAAGAACGACCACGAAACGGCCAAAGAGGTCGGTGAGTGGGTGGCCGACGCCCTGTTGCATGGCGCAACCTTGGATGCTGCCCTGGAGACCGGGCGAAGTGCAGACGGGTACAACCAGGCGATCGGCAAGCTCGCGCACCGGATTGCCGATGCCATGCGCTTCCTGGCTGATGACAAGAAGGCAACGGATCTCCGTGGTCGTCCCATTACGACCATGGGGGACACGATGCGGCTTGGCCGGAAGTTCAACGCCACAGCTATGGTGGTGGAGCAGAAACTTCCATTCTGATCGCACCTGCGAAATATAGGAACTGCGAGGGAGGGGGCAAAGTTCAGGCAAAATTGGTTGTTGTTAGGGCGCTTCTGGCAGAGCGCCCTCATCTCGGTGGTCAAGCGGCCGGCTGAACCTTGGCCAGATCTGACCCAGCATCAGGGGCAAGCTCCGAAACCAGATCCGATACTTCACCGTTCACCTGGGGAGCGTTAACGACAAGAAAGTCTCCCCAATCCTTCATCAGGGCGCGACGCTTATCCAGCAAGTCGCCGCGGTTATAAGCTGCTTCAACCTTACTGTTGAGGGTATGCGCGAGAGCCATTTCGCAAACCTCTCGCTGGTGATCGGTTTCTTCCGCGGCCCACGTCCGAAAAGTAGATCTGAACCCATGCGGTACGACGCCATCGACCTGGAGCTGATCGAGTACCCTTGCCATGGCATTGCCGGGAATAGGGCCTGTTCGCCAGGAGTTGAGAAATATCCATTTGTCATGCTTTCCGATCTGCTGCCGTAGCACCTCGAGCATTTGCTCCGTAAGGGGTACCCGGTGAGCCTTGCCCGCTTTCATGCGTTCTGCTGGGATGTACCAGACTTTCTCCTCCCAATCTATTTCCGGCCACTGGGCCCCGCTTACCTCTTGGTTACGGGTCGCAGTCAGAATTGCGAATTCAACAGCACGAGCTGCTGCCCCATCCAGGGAATCGAGCCTGGCCAACAGCTCGGCAGTGCGTGAAGGTGTCGGAGACGGGAAGGGGACTACCGTATGCGATTGCTTGGGCAAGAGCTTGTCGAGATGACCACGCCACCGTGCGGGGTTTTCACCTTGCCGAAGCTTCAGTGCCTTGGCTGCATCGAGCACGAGCTCTATGCGATTCCGGACGCGGTTCGCCGTGACGGGGATCTTGCTCCAGATCGGCGTTAGCACATCCAGGATATCGTCCGTGTCGACCTCGGCTATCCGAAATCCGCCTATGACAGGGTAGACATGCTTCGTGAGGGAATTCTGCCATTGCTGGTGGTGTCTCTTGGACCAGCTCGACGAATGCGTGCGTATGTACCTTTCTGCCGACGCCCGAAATGTGTGGCTCGTTGTGGCTCGCGAGGCTTTGGCAGCTTTGGCCTTCACGCGCTCAGCGACTGGATCGACGCCACGGGCGATATCGAGTCGGTACTTGTCAGCCTCCAGTCTTGCGTCTCTGAGGCTCAAAGCAGGGAATGTCCCCAGGGCAAGGTCGTGCCGTTGTTTCGCCAGCATATAGCGAAAGACCCAGCTTTTCCGCAGGGTAGCTGATACACGAAGAATCAACCCTCGGCCGTCCTGGTAGGAGCCGGGCTGGTCGACATCCTTGACGAACTTAGGGGTTAGTTTGCTCATGAGGTACCCCCGGTCTCCGGGCCGCTCTTTTCATCTGCCGGCACGTCATCCTGAAAAGCGAGAGAAATGTTCTCCGGCCGAATGAGGTGAGGGCACGCAAGCTCGTACCCACCATCTGAAACGAGGTGTAAACCGGAGCGATCGACGGCGAGAACGGAAATCGCTCCAGGCTCGTCATCGAGCGCTTCACCCAGCCAGTTACTGAGTGCGTCTTCAACTGCCAGCATCGACCCAAAGAAATAGACCATTTCCTTGGCCTCACCGAGTAGAGCGGAGCGAGGTCCAATCTGCGGCCGTAAACCGTCACGGAAGATGGAGTCAAGATTATGGGTTGGCGTGACGTGGTAAATCTCACCTGAAATAGGCTCGTTTTGAGCGTGCTCATTCGAATCATGGTTTTTCACTACGGATTCCTCGCGGCTCGTTTGTTCGCAGGCGCTGATACTGAAATCGCGCCAGATCTCGCCGCAATGTAGGAGGATAAGATATCCCCATACAAAACGGCTATAGGCCAAAATCTATAAGGAATTCCAGAAAACCGAAATATTACGTCCCACACCATAGCCCACAGTTGCTATCGAGCAGAATGACCCTTCCAGGAAGCAGAGGAGGCAGACCGGCGAGAGCATGAGTATCTGGACCAGGTGAGGTAGGGAGAGGAGAGGGGGGAATCGCCCACCCGGCAGCAGGTCTGAAGGCTTGGGTAACCAAAGGGTGCTGCCGCTGACCTAAAAATGACCCATTGGTCAGTTTTCAATCAGCGCCAACAGGCCAGGTCTTAGTAGTGCCTGAGGCATGATCAAAAACACAGCGAGCCCCGGCCGGTGACCCCACCAGCCGGGGCTTTGCTTTTTCAGGCGATTTTGTTGCCTGAAACCGCGCCATCATTTCTCACCCTTCCCATAGCATCGAAGCATCCCCATTTTTGGACATGCGATCGATGCGACAACCACTCAAAACAACCCTGAGACGGCTGGTCAACGTGACCGTGATCGGCCTGTATCTCAACAGCATGACCTTCAACGCCTAGGCCGACGCTGTGACCGCTGGATCTTCGGCCGGGCAATCTGTAGGCCAGCAGGTACTTCAGGTGTTCGATGGCGGGGACGCCTCGGTCACGCTTCAGGACCTGTTCCCTGAAACTGGAGACACTGCCTCGCTCGAGAACGTCTACGGCGACGATGTGAAGACGATCGATCTCGGGTTGCGAGCAAACACCCGTCTTCAATCGGAATCGTCCTCTGAGGGAGAGGCATACCGAACCCTGATCGACAGCGGCAACCGCATGTCGGTAGATCTCTCCAACGACCCTATGCTCAATCAGGCTGATCAAGTTCGTTCCCCTGACTTCATGGATGGGTTTAAGCAGAACTTCGCGGACTGCACCTCTACCGAAGTTTTTGAGAACGTGACGAAAAACGCCCATGTTGCCAATTACAAAACATGTGAGCGCGTCGTGGATCAAGGCGGAAACGTTGAGTTCCTGCATGACTACAAGGTAGGTGTAATCGAATACGTTTCCGGGCAGCCAAACTTTCAGTCGTGCGGACCAGGTTGCTTGTACATCTGGGTCGGCATGGTAGGGGACAACTACTGGAGCGGGAACTGCAAAATCTATGAGGAGTACACCCGATTCCGCGTGATAGCCAAGGACGCCATTATTTCAGCTACCGTCGACAGAGCTGTTTTCGACGAATCCTTCGTACGCTTAGAGGACCAGCGCGAACCATTGGTGGACGTGGGCCGAGCTATTCAGGCGCGCGTGCTGCAGTGGGTTGCGTTGCCGGTCGGTGTGGGCATCGGCCACACCAAAACCCTCGCCAAGGCAGCACAACATGCCTCGAAGATCTGGCGTGAGAAAACCGGTGGTGTTGTAGACCTGCGCAAGCCGGAGGCTGTTGAGTGGTTGTTGCGCCGGATGCCTGTCGAAGAAGTGTGGGGCATTGGCAGGCGTATGCGCGATAACCTGGCCGGTGAAGGCATTAAAACAGCGTGGGAGCTATCCCACGCTGAGCCGCGAACAATGGGCCGCAAATACTCAGTGGTCTTGGAACGAACGATCAGGGAGCTTCGCGGCGAGTCCTGCATCGACATGGAACAAAGCCCACCGGACACACAGACCATTTGCTCAAGCAAGATGTTTGGTCAGCGCGTCCACACAATCGAGGGGCTTGGCCAGGCGTTGGCCACCTATATCCACAAGGCCGCTGAGAAGCTGCGCAAGCAGCGATCTTTGTGCGGTGGCCTGCGGATCGGCATACAGACCTCGTTCCATGGCGACGGTCCGAAGTACGCCAATGCAGCCACGGTCATTCCCGACTACCCAACAGATGACGTGCGCGTGCTGACAAAGCACGCGCTGCGTGCGTTGGAAGGCATCTACAGGCCGGGCTTTGCGTACAGCAAAGCTGAGGTCATGTTAATGGATCTGCGAAAGCGTGGTGAGTACACGCAAGATCTGTTCACGCCGAGTCAACCGGCGCGCACTGACGCGCTCATGAGCGTTATGGACAAGATCAACAGACGGTGGGGACATGATTGCTTACGCACTGCAGCTGTTCCCCTGTCGCCGGACTGGGGCATGCGTAGGGCTCTGCTGAGCCCTAGTTACATGACCAGTTGGGATCAGATGTGGACGGTGCAATGCTAGTCGTCTAAGAATTCTTTGGCCGGGGCTGGAACATCAACCCAGTCAGCCTTTTTCATCCATTGCACGAATTCATCAACGGACTGCCCGCTTTTGGCGTGAAGATCCGCAAGCATTCCCGACAGCTTCCCATAAGACGTTTCAAAGGTTTCCTCGTCTTCAACCTCTGCGTAACTACCGTAGGGGTCATCAGAATTGAAGACCTGGCCAATGTGCTTGCCGTGAACCCAGCGGAGGTGTTCGTGTTCCCGCCAGTAGTGCGGAAACCGTGTGGCCACCTCGCTCCAGTCGGTGATGGTGTAGTGGTCGGGGTAGTTGCAACCGGCGTTTGACGTATACACCCAATACAACGCGCCAAGCGTTGGATGGACGGTGCTAACAAGGACTTCGCTCATGCGCAGCCTCCTAATCAGGGCATTCTCGCGTGCGAGAATTGTCTTAGTTTCTGGCTGGGGGAAATGCGGGGATCGCCTCTCCCTTGGGGTCGGTGCTTGCGTCCCATGCCCACCACCTGGTCCCGTAGTGGGTCCGGTAGTAATCAGCCTTTACCTCTTTTCGTGCCAGATACTTGGGATCAGCACGGCCATATACCTCCATCGGATACTCAGTGCCGGCACTGGCGTCCATCAACCAGAAATCGGGGAATACCTGGTCTTCGCTTGAGTCGAACCGCAAGGGTTTGACGAACCTGCGTGATTCCTCACGCAACCTCGCCTCGATCACCGCTTCATAGGACGATTCCACCGGGATCCACTCGTCACTGACCACCATCAACGCGACATTGAGCGCCTGTGCTTTACCCGGTTCTGTGGGTTGATCGGTCTGAACAATCGCTATAACCCGCCGTCCTTGCCTCCAGGCCGACAGCTCACGCTTGAATCGGCGAGCAACGGTCGACCAGATCTAGTCATCGAGGAACATGCGAGGTACGCCATTGAAACCCGTGATGGTCAGGTAGCGAGCTGCGGTCTTTTCTCGGTCTTCGGTATGGCCTGCAAGTGGAGCGATCACCAGTAAGCGACGGTTGTTCTTGATCGCGCTCTTGACCTTCCGCTCGTTGGCCTCGGATTGAAACCCCTTCGAGCCCGCCGCAATGACAAGCGCATCGCCGATCCGCATTCTCGACGCAAGCATTCGATCTGCTGCGTCCTGTAGCCTGCTATGAACGAGGCCCAACCCGCGTTTACCTGCCATGCCCCGCGACCATGTATTGAGCCCGGCTTCATTCCAAAGCAGGTGCAACAAGCCCAACAGGGTCAAGGCCGGTTTGGTGGCTTTGCCGCTGCCCGAGCTGCTGCCGGTGGCTTCGGGTGCCTGTCCAGTGTCTGCGGGCTCTTTCTTGCGTAACGAGAGGGTGAGCTTGATCTTTAGATCACCCTCGGACGTTTCTTCAACCACGCCTTTGCTGTACGAGCCAAGGCCCGATTTATCGGGATCTGGCGAGTAGTAAACGCAATCCAAGGCGTGTTCGGCGCCGGTGCGTGGATACCGCGAAAGGTGGAATGAGTCGCTATCCGACATATGCCGTACAGCAAGAAGACGGCAACCGGTGCCAGGGCATTGGCAACTGACGGTCGCCTGCTTGTGCGCTTTCTTCAGTACAGCTTTCCACTGAGGTGCATAGCTGGCCTGAGTTTGAAACTGTTCGCTGTAGGTTTTGATTGATGGCCCGTGCGCAATGCACACGGTATATCTCTGATCAGACATAGTGATTTACTCCGTCTTATCAGAGCGGCTTGCAAGCTCCAGTACCGCGAAATACGCAAGCACGACCACGATAACGGATGCTGCGCCTTGAAAAAATCCCGGATACGCTGCGTATAAAGATTGCAACCTGGCTAACAAATCAATCGGATCAATTGGCATCATTCTTCACCCCAATTTGCTTCGCTGGCCAGTGAGAGTGCGTTGGTCCGCCGCGTCAGCAAGTCACACAGGTACTCGGCGTCATTCGTTGCGTCGGTCGAATCACGATCCAATGCGCTGTTCAGCGCATCGCAAAGCCAGCGACTGGTATCCGGTGCGCTCAAGACCTTCTGGATTTCAAGCTCTATCGCTGCCGGTGTAGTGTCGCCATGCGCTTGAACACCGATCCAATAGGCGTTTTCCCAAAGACTTTTCGGGTAGCCACCCATGAAGTCCCGGTGGAACGGGGCTTGTTCCCGACTGCCAATACGGTTCTGATTGGCGTCATTAATGCCCTGACGGTGGCCTTCTTCTTCGCAAAATTGGAATAGCTCGATCAGCTCAAACCCGCTGAATTCTGAGTCATACCTTGCGCTCCAAGGCATTCTGCCGCAATGATTAAACGAGATAGTCGGCGCATATTCTGCGGGGTTTTCGTGGAATCTGATGATGGTCATAGTAAGTACCGTTCCGGTTGTGAACGCATATCCGTTCGCTGTAAAACCTCACGTACCCGGTGTATACTCAGGCCGTGGATTTTTGCTCCTTCGCAAAAAACCTAGAAACCCGCAAGCATTGCCGTGCTGCGGGTTTCGTCATTTCAGTGCCTAGATCCATCGGTAGTAGGCATAGCGCTGGTCATGAATGCTGCGCTCTTTAGCTCATCGTTCCAAATGCGCAGAGTTTCTACGCACATAGGTCTGGCCAGAATTTCAGCGCGGGCTGCATCTAGGCTACGCTCCAGCTCTTTCAACCGCTCGCCGGGAGTCATGTTCAGATCCCAGCTTAGGTAAGAACGAAGGGCATATTGCATATCTGCCAAGAGGCTTGACACCTCACTACGACGCCATTGCGCTACAGAATGATTGCCCCACTTCGGGGGTTCGTCTTGCATCAATTTGCGAAGTTGCAAATGATCCTTGATATAGATTGATTGCCCCAAAACCTCCTGAGCGATCAGGGATAGTTCAAGTACCCGTAATTGCTCGGTTACTGTGTTCATTGGCAGCGTGAAATGGGTTTTTACCAATTGCTCGGCTTCTCGTTCCCATAACTGACGTTTTTTGGCCGTCGCTTTCTCAGTGCGGTCCTTGCGCTCTTTAGCGTGCTCCACGTTGTATTTAATGGAATCCAGAAGTGCAGCAGCATTGTTCAGCAGTTCATGCTGCTCTAGGGAAAGCTTGGCGCCCAGCCGTCCACGCAGTGAATTGTTCTGTGTAAAAGCACGTAGCTCGCGGGCTGCGCTGCTAAGCCCAGTCTGCACGCCACGCATGTCTTTGGCGCTGTAATAGGTGCCTATCTCCATGACAAGATCGGCTGTAATGCCTTTTGCCTTCGTAATCTCATCGCGTGTGTCTGCCATGATAAGTTTCCGCCGAATTGCCGTTAGTGGGTCAGATGCTTAAAGATCGTTTTTGTCGTGATGCGGAATAGAGGGCATATCAGGAAGATCTACGCCATCTAATGAATCTTGGGCCGGTGGTTCCATACCTGGACCAGCTGGCAATTGGATTTCCCCGTCGCTCATGGTCGGCAGTTGCTTTAGCTTGTTACTGCCGAGATCTGCTTGGTCTTCAGACGAAATAAGCACCCTTGCGTTGAAGCGGGCGTACTGCAGGTTTTCGCGCTTGTCTGCCCATGCGATTCGGCTATTCACCACATACGCAAGCGTTCCACCACGTTGGCCACCAACACTGATGGTTTGAATCCAGTTGTGCTTGGACAGGACGCTGATAGCGCGCTTCGTGGTCGCAATGGAAGTGTCCATCATCTTGGCCAAGGTCGACTGGCTGACGATCAATGCACCGGACTTGTCCATATGCTGGACAATGATGTGCATTAGTTGCCCGGCCCTCGGTGCCTGAGCGATCAGAGCCGCCCATGCTTCGTGCCCAGCTCGTTCCGTCTGAACCCATGTGCCGCGTTGTGTCGGTTGGACCAGTGCGCGGACTTCCCCTTCATCATCAATCATCGTGCCTCCGACAAGCTGTGTTAGCGTGTTTGATATCCTGCAAATTTGGAAGATATCGAACAAGGCAGGCTTATCTTAGCTCATGCTGTGAGCGATAGGTAGTGCATCCATGCACGTTATCTCTCACAAAATGAAGGATATCGTTCAAGGATGAACGAGGGGTAGCTCATGGGGGGGGTAGCTCATGCAGTGAGCTAACGTAGCTCACACCTAGTGAGCTATGGTGGTGCAAAGTAGGTGAACTGAGGTTCGCTCATGTTCTGAGCTAGGTAATGCCCTGGAAGCCCCGTAATTCAAGGGCCTCTATCTCCTGGTTCTAATGATCTCTAACCACTCCAACTCATGCAGTGGCTGTTAGGCACTCAAAGTCGCCTGCCGGCGGCGGCCAGTCGGGAATGAATGACAGACTACGGCTACGCCTTCGCTAGTCACTCATTCCCGACCGGCTCAACTGGATAAGCTTTCAACCAGTTCGTCTCGGATACGCATTACAGTCGTGGTTGAACAAACGGCATGACGGGCGATTGCTCGGATACCCAAGCCAGCGGCCAGAAGCTCACTAACACGCTTACGCAGCGCCAGATCTGCCGGTCTGCCTTTGTAAACACCTGCAGCTTTTGCTTTGGTGATGCCTTGCGACTGCCGGTGCCGACGCTGCAGATAATCCTTCCGGGCGATTGCCGCCATCATATCCGTCATCATTGAATTGATTGAGGCCAACATTCGATCAGTGAACTCGTCACCAGACGGCAATGTGAGACCCTGGTAACTAGTCGGAAGGTCGACGGCTACGATTCGCAGACCTCTGCTGTCTATCGCGGTTATCAGTGCCCGCCAGTCCTGGTCATTCATACGAGACAGCCGGTCAATAGCTTCAACCAGAATTATGTCACCCCGGCGCGCATCGTTCAGAAGGCGTTGAAGCTCTGGCCGATCAGCTAGCGTGCCGCTGATGTTCTCCATGTAACTGGCAGCGATAACCTTTCCGTGGCTCGCAACGAATTCTTCCAGTTGATCACGGGCGCGACTGGCGTCCTGATCCTCGGTGGAGGCTCGGAGATAAGCACGCACGAACATGGAAGCCTCTCTGTATCATTTTGGGTGTGTTTATCAAAGTGTATCAGAAAGGCTATCACTTAATATGAATCGTTCGGGCAGATCGAGAGCGCCGCCGTGTCTTACTTGAGATATACCCAAATATGACAAGGTGATCACACCTCGCAGGGGCCCCCCGTCATATTGATTACTCGCTTTTTCGTGCAGGCGCTGCGGTGGGTGTGGATGTCGCTAGGCTCGGACGTTATGCCCCTGTGCCGTTCGATACAGGGGCACCATGTTGCTGTTTCAGCGCTTCCAAGCTTCACGAAGCCTTGTCAGTACCGGCGCAGCATTTTCAACTGCCGTGCGGTGATCAGATGCCGCTGATATCTGCGCGATAGCATCAATCACGGGTTTGTACTGTTTGTCAGCCTTCTCCTTCCCGGCCAGTTTCACCAGCTCGGTGTGGCCAACATCAGGTAAAGGCAATGGTTTGTTGTTCAGCGCTTCGGTCCGAGCTTCGCGTGCGCTCTTATAATTCAGTTCGGCGGTGGCTAATTTTTGATAGTGCTTCTGCCGTTCGATTTGCTCTGGCTCGAACTCAGCGGCAAGTTGAAGCTGAGCCATCAGCTACAACGATTGGTCGATTCTGCTCACAGCTTCGGATAGAGGGCGTAGGATTTCGGACAGCTCTTTCATGGTGACTGGTTTGTCATTGCTCATGGTTTCAATTCCTTGTTGTCGACTTTTCTGATTCCTTAATCGGGAAACAATCAATGGTGAATGTGGTTCCTTTCTCAAGGTTGAGCTGGTTAGGTTGCGAACCCTTGAAAATCCGGTTCATTAGTTCGCCTTTCGGTGATCGAATTTCGCAACCTGGTGCGTCGTCAATAACGGGCTGATCAAATGTTCTGAAATCGAACGCTTTGTACTGTGCTGGATCCTGCTTATGGCCAATAAACGCAACTGTCAGAGCTGACAGGGCTCCCAGAACGCAGCCTATTACCAACACGCCTAAAAGGATTCGCTTCATGGGTCTACTCCCTGTGATTCATTGAATTCTTCTGCCAATAGCGCACGCGTGCCGCATCGGCTTCCTTGACGAAGCGATCGATCATGTCCGTGGGTGCGCAGATCTGCGCGCACTTCCAACCTTCAGGTGTCTTCATCAAGTAAGCCGAATAAATCTTGTCGCGAATGGCAAGTGCCCGTTGCTTGGTGAGCCCATGAGCATTTGCAACGGCTACAAGGCCCTTGCCTTCGACCAGCAGCTCATAAGCCACATCGAGGTTGCGCGCATGCATCTTTGACGTTGAACGGATCCGCTCGAATTCATCGGGCGGGATCCGTAGGTCCTGGTCAGCAACTCGGCTACTCATTCCGGTGCTTTCCAGTTCTCGGCCTGGGCGGCTCGGGCTTTGTCCAGCTCGGCTTTGAGATATTCGATTTCGGATTCCAGGGTTTCAACCTGTGCTGACAGGACGGTATTAGCCTCGCGTAGCTTGTCGAGTTCATCATCCAGAAGGGCAGGGCCAGCGGGTTTTGCTTTAGTTTTAGACCCGCCGTGAACGCGCAGCGCTTTAGTGCTGCGCAGCGCAGTTCTTACCTCTGTCCGCAGGTTCATATCTGGATTTGCGTCTGCACGCTGTAGCAGGTCAGCAGCTGCAGCGCTGTCCAAGCGATCAAGGCGACCAAGATCATTGACGGTCGATATATCCGCCGTGATGCCCTTGGTAACAGCCTCACGGCTGGCCCCGTCACTGGTTACGTTTTCCAGATAAGCGATGCGTTCCGCTACCCAATTGAGGCTTTTATTCCATTCGTCAGCAACCGCCTGCAGGGTTCCCAGCTCGTCCTTGTCGGCTTTAAGAGCGAGTGCAATGTCCAGCTGACTGAGGTTTTCGCTGTGTACGTTCTCTGAACGCTGGATGCGCTTGGCCTGTGCGTCTGTTAGTTCACGCACAACCGCTTTCAGCAACATGCCTTTCAGTTCGCAAGCCAGGTAACGGCGTTCACCTGCAACCATCAGGTATTTGAAACCTGACTCGGGTTTGGGGTGGGGACGGAGAATTGCAGGCTCGATCTGTCCGTTCTGTTCTATGTCGTCGCCCAGCTCCTCAAGCGACTCCTTGGAAAAGCCGGGGTTATTACGGTTTCGAATCTGCTTGATGCATTGGATTTCACCGGTGCTGACGCCGATGATGGTTTCACCATCATTGAGCGCCGGTTTCTTCTGAAAATCCGAAAGTTTTTTGGCAGTCGCAGAAACTGCCCTGCCAAAAGGATTTGGTGTCTTCGTCATGTTGTGATCTACCTCAGATTGACCAGACCTTCTCAAGAACAGCGGTACAGGCAGATTTCATTTCCCGTCCTGCAGCACGCTGACTACCGGATTTCGCCTTCCACCAAACCGGATTGCCGCTAGCGAGTGCCGAGTTGATGCATGGCCGGTGAACGATATGGACCGGAAACATGGCATCGCCATAGCTCTCCTGAAGGCTTGGCAACAGGTCAATTTCATTGGTTGATCGGCTGTTGATCTGGTTTGGAAGAAAACCGAGGAACTGCAAGTTCGGGTTGTACTGCTCACGCACAGCTTCGATAGTGGACAGAAGCTTGGGCATGCGAGCGAGTGTGAAGCCGCTGATATTGAAGGGTGACACTACCGCGTCAGATGCTGCGAGCGCGGCGATCATCCGGCGTTGCAGGTTGGGCGGTGTGTCAATCATGCAGAGGTCAAAATCAGCGGAGAAGTGATCGAGCGCTTCTTTCAACCTGGTCACGATGCTGAGATCCATGTCGTCAACATCCAGCAATGGAACATCGGCCTCGATTAGCCAGATGTTTGCCGCGACCTGGCGAGGGTACAAGCCCTTATATTCGTCGCTGAATAGCATGCTTGATTGGACATAGGTTGTGTCGTCACCGTCTTCGAGAGGCGGGTAGAACTGCGACAGATCGCCTTCATCGAGGTCGACGACAAGAACGCGTTTACCTTGCTCGGCTGCGAGACTGACAAGATGGACTTCAATAGTCGTTTTGCCGACGCCGCCTTTCTGGTTCGCCACGGTTGTGACTTTCATCGCCATGGGTATTCTCCGGTGAGCGCTGATTTGTGTAGGCACATCCTTGCATGGGTAAACCCATTGGTCAATACATATATAGGGTTTACTTTTCGCTATTTCTCGCATGCGAGAAAAAGGCAGACTGCTAAAATCGGCGCCGGGTCGGGGTTCTATAGAGCGGGGTGTTTCCTTGCGCATCTATGGGCACCGATCAAGGGTGGCGGATCAGGGCGGCTCCTGTCCGCCGCCCGACCTCTCTAGATCGGGCATTCTGACCGTCCGTCCTCTATTCGTAACAAAATCTCATTTCCGTTGTCATTAGGGCGTGAAGCACTGTCACGGTGCCACATCCGCTCTTAGGCAAGGCGCAGCCTTGCACCACTCGATGACGTGAATATGGAAATTCGCAGACCTTTTAAACACTTATAGAACCATAACCGTAGCCGGGCTAATGCCTGGGGCTAGGCCTTACGTTTTTTTCTGCACTGATCCAATTTTATTAAAATGAAAAATTGATTTTGTTTAATTAAATACTTATTATGTGTAACGAAATGTCGATTTCATGTAATAAAACCCGATAGAGGGAAGAAATGAGAGGTGGGATCTAGATCAAAGACGTGTAGGACTCCAGTATCGCCCCTGTATCTAGTGAACGGTTGCCCTGGGGAAATGATGCAGAGCCTAGACAAAAGAGAGTTGGCGGTTTTCGCCGTCGCACAGCCTGACTACCGGGTCGTTCTTGAGGAACGAATCGACAGCGACGGACGAAAGTGGGCATTAATTATTGAAAGTCCATCGACGGGACAGGTTTACAACGTTGTAACCGCGTTAGGGAAAACCAGGTTATTCAAGAATGCCGATACTGCTATCGACTTCATAAAGGAAACCTGCCCTAACAATCCTTTTAGAGTAATAACAGTAACGTACGGGGGTTCCCCGTCATGATGAAAGAGGCAATGGTATGCAATCTCAAACTTCCAAAGTTGGACGCACCGTAGAAGGACTGCACAAAGAAAGTTGGCGTACTTGGCTCAAGGCCAAGGCATCACAAACCCTGCAAAGCGTAATCTCGCAAAAGACCCCGTCGCACAAAGCGCTGATGCGTAATGACCGTATGGCCAAGGCCACCAAGTTAGCGACGCTGGGGTCGATTCTCTCGCTGGCCCTGATCCCTGAATTCGCAAATGCGGCACTGGACTTCAGTGGTTTGAAGAGCATGGCCAAGGACTTCGTATCCTTCCTCATCTTTGACGTTGGTTACTACCTGGGTATCGCAGCCATTGCGTTCTGCGGATTCCAGGCGAAGTCCGGTCGTATGTCGTGGGGCCAGTTCGGCTGGGCGGTATTCGGTATCTTCCTGGTGTTTTTTGCCCCGAACTTTGTCGACACGATCAAAGAAGGCGCTCAATCAAGCTTGAGGTAAACCATGGCCGAGCAAGATCCTGATGAAGGTGAAGTGCTCGTAGTGGCGATGGCCCGGCCATCAATGGTGGGGCCGTTTACCTTATCGAGTATTTTGATCAGCCTCATAACCCCAGTGTTGGCAGCACTGTTACTTCGATCACTTTATGTGCTCGTTACGATGCCAATACTGTTTGCCGCTGCGTACTGGATCTGTAGCAAAGACGTGTACTTGTTTGGTGTGCTTAGAGCGGCATTCAAGTTGAGAGCATCACGGCTACGTAAACTGTGGGGATATAGAAGTTATGCGCCTCGTTGATAAAGCTTTTAATAAGCTAGTGCGAAATATGGATCTTTCGCTTGGTGTCCAACATCCAGAAGGGTCCGATCAGGATCTCGATGAGTTGGTGGTCAGCGAGATGGTGCCGTATGACGTGCATTATGACGATCAAACAGTCATCACCGGCGAGGATTCACTGGTGCAGGTCATCAAGATTGATGGCCTGATGTTCGACTCGCTCACTAGCACGCAAATCAAGCTGTTCGAAGAACGCCGCAATACCGTGCTACGCACAGTGGCAAGCAGTGATTTTGCCATTTACGTTCATGTCATCCGCCGTAAGGTGATCGACTTTCCCGAAGGGCAGGGCGGTACTTGGTTCTCCAAGTATTTCAATGCCCGGTTGCGCAAGCGCTATGTGAACAGAGGTTTCTACGTCAACGAGATCTATATCTCGCTGGTTCGGAATCGCTTTCGCTCTGGCGTTCCAGGGCTCATGGATCGGGCAATTGCGCTGGTCACTGGTAACTCAGCTGCAGATGAAGCAGGCGAGACACATGAAGCCATGGCGGACTCGCTCTACAAGGCCGCAAACCTTGTACTGCGAGGCTTGTCCGACTACGGCGCTACTCGTCTGTGCATCCAGCGTCATCCGACCGCAACCAATGGTGTAGTTGATCGCGAAGCTGCATATCAAGCAGTGTCCCGCTTCCAGTGGAAATGGGACGACTTCAAGGTGCAGCTTGGTGATCACGCTGAGTACGACGCAGAAGCTGTTTACGATTACCTGGGCGAGGAATACTGCGAGCTGAGCAGCTTCTTCAACTACTTGATCAACCTTGAGTTCCGGAAGATCCCCGTCACTGAACTGAAAATCAAGGAGGCTTTGCCCTACGCCCGGTTGAATTTCCGCATCCTTGCAAACATGTGTGAGATTCGAGGCAGTACGTCAGCACGCATCGGTTCCATGTTGAGCATGGCCGAATGGCCGCGTCGTACACCGTCGCGCATGATGAACAAATTCCTTCAGCAGCCAGTTGAATTCATCATCACTCAGTCGTTTTTCTTCGAAAACCGTATTGAAGCTGAATCCGCGATGATGGATGAAACCCGGCGTCTCAAGGTTGCAGATCCACACAAAATCTCGGAGGACGATGCAAAGGAACTGGCAGAGGGTATTCGTGCTTTGCGCCGTGGCGATACGGTCAATGGAAAACATCACCTGACCATTTTCATTCACGTTCCATCAGACGCAAACACTACCGCCGAGAGCCGCAAAGCGAATGTGAAGCGACTGGATGATGCAGTTGGTTTGATCGAAGGGTGCTTTGTCGACCTGAACGTCAAGTCGGTTCGTGAGTGGTTGGCTCTTGAGACGTTCTTCTGGTCGCAGCTACCTGGTCAACAAGAAGCTCTTATCGGTCGCCGGGGAAAGATCAAGTCAACCAACTTTGCGGGCTTCGCATCGTTGCACAACTTTGCTCGCGGACGTCGTGACGGCAACCTGTGGGGCCCTGCAATCACTGCTTTCGAAACCGAAAGTGGCACTCAATACAACTTCAACTACCACCGTGAATTGGAAGGGATGGTCGCTGGCCACACTGGCGTGGCTGCAGGCACCGGCTCGGGTAAAACCGCATTGATCGCTGAAACCGTCAGTGAAGCGGACAAAGCCTTGCCGGTTGTGTACTGGTTTGACATGCGCTACGGGGCCACCGTTTTCATGATGGCCATGGGCGGCGTCCATTCGATCCTTTCCCCACACAACAGCATGGGTTGGAACCCCTTCAAATTGCCTGACACGGCTGAGAACCGTGCCTACCTCATTGATCTGCAGATCCAGATGCGGGAGTGCTACGCAAGCACCGCAACTGAGGCCGACGATATCAAGCGGTTCAAGGATGCAGTGAACGAGAACTACGAGCTGCCATTCGAAAATCGCCGGTTGCGCAATGTCGTATGGACCTACGGGCACGGCGCCTTAGCTGACGTTATGGCTATTTGGCATGGTGCCAAAGGAATCGAAGGTGCAAACGCCGGCGTTTTTGATAACGAAAATGACACTTTCGATCTCAGTAAGTCGCGGCATTACTGCTTTGAAATGTCGGAGCTGATGAAGGGCGGCGATGCACGCCCGGAATTGCCAGTAGTGATGAGCTACCCATTGCACTGCATTGAGCAGGCTATGGATGGCAGACCTTTCATTCTGGTTTTGGATGAAGGTCAGAACCTGGTCAAAAACGATTTTTGGCGCAATCGAATTGACAATTTCATCATGCAGATCCGCCGTAAAAACGGGATTTTGATCTTCATCACCCCGGACGCGAAGTACTTCCACAGTGAAACCGACTCCATCGACAAGCAGACCGTAACCAAGATCTACCTGGCCAGCGACTCGGTGAAAGACGAAGACCATAAGAACCTGACGGAGGAAGAAAAGAAGTGGTTGCGCGAGCTGAACCCAAAGGATCGCAAGTTCTTGATTCGTCGCGGCCAGGAATCGATTCGTGCGTGCTTCGACCTGTCCTCCGATAACCCTGACGAAGACCTGTCCGATTTCATTCCGGTCCTGTCTTCAAACGATGTTGGTGTGGCCTTGATGTACTCAATCATTGAGCGCCTGGGCACCAATGACCCCGAGGTCTGGGTGCCAGTTTTCATGGCAGAAGCCAAGGCCAATAACACCCACAACTTGAAGGCAATTCGATGATGAAGACGATAAAGAAACTGAGTTTGGCCATTGCCGTATCCATGGCAATTACCGGTCAGGCAGGCGCAACAGGCGTGCCAACTGGCGACGCGGGCACCTGGGCTGGACTGGCTCAAAACCTTGCGGAGCTGCGTGAGCAATACAAGGTGCTGAAACAGCAGTACGAAACGCAAACCGACATTATGAACAACATGCGCGGTTCCTATGGCCGTGGCGCTATCGGCCTGAGCGATTCGATCAACTCTGCATCGGTGGTTCCCGGTTCCTGGCAAGAAGTGGTTTCGCGTCAGAACTCTGGTGCCTACGGCAGCAAGCAGTCGTATTACGAGGAACTGGTCAACACCTTGCCGCAAGAGCTGTTCGCCAATCCTGACAGCAACCGGGCACGGGGCTACCAGCTCAGCTCTAACTCTGTCGTTGCCGCCATGTCTGCCGGTGAGGCGCTGTACAGCGAGGTACAGGTTCACTTGAACAACCTGACCACCCTTTCAATGCAAGTGGATAACACCACCAACGCGAAGGATGCCGCCGATCTGCAAAACCGGATCGCCACTGAAAACGGGATGCTCACTTCGGCCCAGTCAAAGCTGCAGGCGTTGAACATGAACCTGCAGACGAACCTGGCTAATCAGGAAAACCAAGCAACGTCGCAGAACGAACAGTTCTTCCGTTGGAAAAAAGACTAATTCTCGCGTGCGAGAAAAGGAGATCACATGAAAACTCTTTGGCTGATTCTCAAGATCCTCACCGTACCGGCCTGGGGGCCTCTGTGGCTGTTCTACCGGTTTGGCAAGTTCATGCTGCTGCTAGTCATCGTATCGGCCGCGTCGGGCTGTGTAACCAACACCGGCAAGATCGAAAAGTCGCCATGCGCGTGTGAGTTCAAGCCTTTCGTTATTCAGGCCAAGGAGGCCCGCAATGTCTAAGTTCTTCACCGTCACCAACACCGTGTGCGTGATCGTCGCCGGTTTTGTTGTGGGGACCATCATCTACGTCAACACCACCACCTTTCAGTTCGGTAGTGAGGCTCCTGCGGCTTCCAATGGCGATGCTCCAGTACGGATCGAAGCGTCCTCTGGCAACCCGTTGTTGAAAGCCACTAAAGCTGATGTGGCCAGGTGGTTTCCGGGGACATGCTTCGCCGAGATCTACATGAAGAGCCCATCGTATAAAGGGGGCCTGGTCGCTGGCTGCATCGACAAAACGTCGAAAGAGATCAAAGCCGAAACGGGTGTGGCACTTGGCGCTGATGACTTCCGTTCTTCCGAGGTCATCACGCACTTCAAGTCTGTGTACGGGGCATCGAATCCATGGCGGACCTAACCCTCAAGGGCCTGATTGGGGCGACCGATGAGGTGACAACTAGCTTTGTCGCCGAGGTCTTCCCAAATCTCGCTGGCTTGGTAGAGCCTCTGGTCTGGACAATCGCCGTCGCATATTGGGCAGTCCTGGGTATTCAGACCTATAACGGCAAAATCTCTGTTGCGCCGTGGGACATTGTTAAACGGGCAATGCTCACGTTTATGGTCTTCCTGACGCTTAATTGGTCAACGGGTGGGTCGGCGCTCTATCAGATTTGGGGTACTTGGACTGAAACCATTGCGGCACAAATCATGAGCCGAGGTGTTGATAGCACTTCAATGCTTGACGCGCTTTATGTGAATGTCGGACAGGTTGCAAGCACGCTGATGAACGTTAGCTGGCGTCAGTTTGGCATGATCATCATGGGTTCCGGTTTGTTTATGGTGAACTGCATTCTGTTTATCGCTGCAATCCTGAATATGCTGATTGCCAAGTTTGGCGCAGCAATAATTATGTGCATATTGCCAATACTGCTCGGTTTCATATTTTTCGAACAAACGCGGCAATGGACAATGAGCTGGTTTAGCAAAATGCTGAACTTATCGCTGATCTACATATTGTCCATCGCGATTGTTCGTTTTGGTTATGCGATTTTCGGCCAAGCAATTGATGAGATCGCCAATACAGCCACCATTTCGGATGCTGCATTGATCACCGCTCAACAATGGGGAACTCTTATCATCGTTGAAGGCGTGTTGATCATCTGCTTGTTGCAAGTTCGTGGGTGGGCAGCTGCGATTGCTACCAGCGCAACAGTCGGTGGTTCTTCACTGGCGATGATGGCATTGCGAACCGTAGGATTGGGGAAATAAGCAATGGACAAGACATTAAAGAAAGATGAGATTGCGCGCCGTCAGCGTCAACTCGAACACAAGAAGGTAAAACAAGAACGTAACCGTAGTTACTTTCTGAACGGTGCCTTCGCACTAGCCCTGGTGGGGTCGACCATAGCCATCGCGTTCCTGGCTGAAACAAAGACGTTCGTCAATGTGGTGACGGTGATCGGCGCCGATAATGAAGTGCTCAAGCAGCGCACGGTTACGGCGGAAAACGTCGACAAAGAGCAGGCTGTCATCGAAGGCGTTCTGTTTGATTTCATTCGTGCTTGTAACACCTTTGACCCTCGGCGCAAGCAACAGCTGTCCGATACCTGCCACACGTACATGACCCGCAATGTCGCTGTCGAATATGAGAAGGAGATCAGCCCCGATAACGCGCGCAATCCATACGCATCGCTCGGGGAAAACGACTGGATCGAAGCCCAACCCAAGCGCATGAACAAGATTGGCGATGAGTATCAGGTGATATTCATTTCAACCAATCACAAGTGGGGTGACAAAGAGCCAAGGGTTACTTCCTACCTGGCAACTATAAAGGTTGCACACACGATGATCCCTAGAGCCTTGGGTGATCGTTGGGAAAACCCGTTTGGCACCTTGGCAACTTTATACCGTAAGAGTGAAGAACTGAGCCGCCAGTAATTCATTCCCACAAGGAAACTAATCATGAAAAAACAGTTCGTTCTACCGACAGCTATTACCCTGAGTTTGGCTTTGTGTGCATTTAATGCACTAGCTGCAAAGTTGCCGAGGGCTCTGTCCTCTGACAACCGTGTCAAACAAGTGCCCTATGACCCAAACCAAATTTACGAACTGGTCGGCACTTACGGATACCAAACATCCATTGAGTTCGAAGCGGATGAAATGGTCAAGGTCGTAGCACTTGGTGACACGATTTCCTGGCAGAGCATGCCATTCCGTAACCGGGTTTTCTTGAAGCCCGTGGAAGACAATGCAGACACAAACATGACGGTGATTACATCCAAGCGGACGTATTACTTTCAGCTCAACAGTACGAAGGCGAAAACAAGTCAGTCGTACTTGATCCGATTCGTTTATCCGACCAGCCGTGTCACATCGTTTAACGATGCAGCGGAAACCCCAGCGCCTGCGGCTACTGGGCCAGTCACCAGCACCGGTACTCCTTCTTCCCCGAACATCAACTACGGCTATTCGGGTGACAAAGAAGCCATCGGCCTGCAGGGCGTTATGGATGATGGTCAGTTCACCAAGTTTTTGATGAAGAAGGGTGCGGATCTCCCGCAGTTTTACCGCGTGCTGCCTGATGGCACCGAGGCGATGGTCAATGCTCGCCGCGAGGGTGAGTATTGGGTGGTTCAGCGCCTGGCCAGCATGTTCGTGGTGCGCAGCGGCAATTCCTACATCTGCGTTGAAAACCTTTCGAATCCGTATAAACGCACTGTTACTCGGGGTGCGCGTGATGGGGGAGGGGCATAACCATGGCGAAGGAACCTATCAAACCAACTGATCAGCAAGCGGACAAAACCCGCGAAGAAGAAATGGCCGAGTGGAACGAGTCGCAATCGAACTCGATGCTAAAGGCTGGTTCTGGTGGAAAGCGCAGCGGCGTTCTTATGATTGGCGCAGCAGTTGTGGCGTGTGGTTTCGTTTACTGGCTCAAGCATGACAGTGGTGAACCAGCTGCCCCAGCAAAAAACGATGAGATTGTCGCTGCTGAGCGCCGGAAGGTCCAAGACCCTACTCCCAAGCGCGAAGCGGCGAAGGTAAAGCCAGTTAGCAACGATGGGGAGCCGGGCGCCCCAGCTGACACACCCCGTTCAACAGCTGAGCGTCAGACCAACCAAGAGGGTTTGAGCGAAGCTGAAAAGCAGCGGCAAGCGTTGGAATTTCAAGAAGAAGTTGCGCGCAAAAAGATGCTCGCTGCGCGTCAACGCTCGGCGATCTTTGCAACTGCAAAGGACGATGGTTTTGCGCAAGGTCGTGACGATCAAGATCCAGCTCAACCACCAGCCGGTGGGTCGTTGCTGGGCGGTAACTCGGGTAATTCCGGGCGCGTCTCCCGCAATGCAAACGAGAATTTCGCATCGTCGACTTACTCCACCGGCGTGCCGGTGGCGAAAGCTCGGGCTCTGGAGAATTTGCAGTACAAGGTTCTGCAGGGCGCTGCAATCGAGGCGACTTTGCAGCCCCGTGCGCAGAGTCAATTGCCAGGTCAGATTTGCGTAACCACTGCACAGGACGTTTATGCAGCGGAGGGTCGCCGCGTAATGATCCCTTGGGGGTCTTCGGTATGCGGAAGCTACAACGCCAGTCTTTCACCTGGTCAAGAGCGCCTGTTCACCGTTTGGAACTGGTTGCGTATGCCCAAGTTGCCGGGGCGTCGTGCAATGGAAATTGCTTTGGATAGCGCTGGCTCTGATCAGCTGGGCTCCGCTGGCCAGGGTGGTGTCGTTGATAACCACTGGGCGCAGATCTTCGGTGTTGCTGCTGCTGTCTCGATCATCGGCGCGGGTGCCTCCAACTCCGGCGTTTCCTCTGGTGATCAAGAAAACTCGGCCTCTCAGTACCGTACTGAAGTGCAACAGGCTGCTGCTGAGTCCTCGCAAACCATTCTTAGCCGGTACGCAAACATTCAACCAACAGTCACCGTTCCTCATGGCTCACGCGTGGTGATCTACCTGCAGCGTGATTTGGACTTCACCGAACAGTTCGCCGAGGAAGCCAAAGAGGCTGACAACGGCGGCGTGAAATTCATTAACTGAGGTTTTTCCATGTCTGAGATTGCTTCGTTCCGCCAAAAGCTGCGCAGTTTTGATTTCCTGCTCGATGACCCAGCGGTATCCGAGATCGCTATTAATGGTCCAGGCAACGTATGGGCCGCGTATCGCGGTAGCCGGTTCATGCGCCCAGTCGTTGTGGATGGCGTCACCCTTCCGCTGATCAAGTCGCTGGCCGAGTTGATTGCGGCGCATACAGAGCAAGAGGTCAACGCTTATGCGCCGATCCTGTCCGGTCGCATCCCTATGGACATGAGCGACCACGTAGCGGACTCGGAACGTGGCGACTATCGGGTCCAGTGCGTGCTTGCGCCTGCCGTTGAGCAACATATCGGCGGCATCGTCTGTATTCGTAAACCTGGCCGCGTTCAGCTGACGATGGACCAATACATCGCTTCGGGAGCGTTTGACCAGATCAACGAGGCACGCACGCCAGATCAGTACAGCGATGATCACCTGGTCGAGTTGTACCGCGCCAAGCGCTGGTCGGAATTTTTCATTGGGTGCGTCAAGGCCCACAAAAACATCATGATTTCGGCAGGGACAAACGCGGGCAAAAGCACCTTCCTCAACATGCTGTTGCAGCATGTAGACCCTAATGAGCGGATCGTCACAATCGAAGATACCCGCGAGATCCGTCTCAAAAGCGAGAACGTGGTTCATTTGATCTATTCCCGTGGTGGCCAAGGCAAAGCGCGGGTCACGCCGTTTGATCACCTTGAGTCGATTCTTCGTCTTACGCCTGACCGCGCAATCATGGGCGAGCTTCGCGGTGCTGAGGCTTACCCCTATCTTGAATTGCTGAACACCGGCCATAGCGGTTCATTCAGCACTATCCACTCGGACAGCCCCGACCTGATGTTTGACCGGCTTGCGTCGATGGCATCGCGTGGCGGCTCTGACATGACCAAAAACCAACTTGTGGAATTCTCACGTCACCTGATCGACGTAGTGATCCAGTGGGAATACGGCTTTGATGGCCGTCGTTTCATCACGGAGGTGCAATATGCAAAAGCTGCCTAAATTCGCGCTGGCCATCCTTGCATCGGCCTGCCTTGTCGGCCACGTTGCCGCAGAAGAAACCCAGCAACAACGCTTTTCAGATTTGGCCGCTAAGTGCGCGCCAAACGTCCATGCGTCGACGCTAAAAGCCTTGATCGGTAATGAGTCGTCATTCAACCCATATGCCATTGGTGTGGTTGGTACTCGCCTTGAGCGTCAGCCCAAGTCCCTGAGTGAAGCAATTGCCACAGCGGAGAAATTGGAACGTGACGGCCATCGCTACGCGATGGGCCTGGGCCAATTGTTGATGACCAACATGCGAGCCCGGGGCCTGAGCTATCAGGATGTGTTCGAACCGTGCCGTAACCTGCAGGCCATCAGCAAGTTGTTCACTGAGTATTACACCCAAGCGCTCAAAACAAGTGCTACTGAACAAGAAGCTCTTTTGAAAGCGACTTCCATGTATTACAGCGGTAACGAGCGGCTTGGCTTCGATGCTGATAGCCCTGGTGGAATGTCCTACGTCGAAAGGGTGGTCGACCGTGCAAGTAAACCAACGGCTGATGATCCGATTGTGCCCGCGTTCGACGTACAGGAAGCCACGCAAGCCATTCCTGTAATCGCTAGCACCAAGTCACCCTCTAAAGCGCGCAAGCGCGCTCAGGGAGCCTCTGAGCAGCCTGCAGGGCCGTGGTTGACCTTCACGGATGGAAACGGTCAGGCGATAGCACAGGCACAGCCTCAAGCGCAGCAGAAGTCGCAGATTCAGGTCCAGTTGGATACCGGTGATGCGCCCGATGAGAAACGGAAGTTCACAGCCTTCGACGCTCCGACAGCTAATGCTGAGCCAGCGGCAGTGCCCGTGCAGCAGGAACAAACGGCCCCTTCATTCGTACAGATAATCAACTGATTTCTCGCATGCGAGAAAAGGAGATCCTAATGCGCAAAAAATTCTTAGCTCTCTTGGCGACTTTGGCATTTGCCGGTGTTGCCCAAGCAGGCGCGCAACCCCCTACTGACTTTTCGTATGGGCAAAACAGTGATGAGGATGCTTGCGGGGCAACTCTCTGTCTGCTTGGCATGTCCCGCGACGGTGATTGCGACAAATATCTCAAGCGCTATTTCAGCATCGTGAAATTCAAACACGGCAACTTCAGTCCTTCACGCACTGCCGCTGCTCGCGGTGATTTCGTGGCGCAATGTGTTGATGATCAGGCTGGGGCCAAACAAGCAAACGATAAGTGGGGAGGCTCGCGCTATGGTTTCTAAGTTGCACGCCGTCCGCATTTTTGCCTTCTCCTCGTTCTTAGGCTTGGTGTCTCCAATTGCCTGGGCGGACCAGTCAACGGACGCCCAGCCTTCAGCGGCGGCGGTCGATGTTGACGGTGCACGTCGCATCGAGGTGGGGTTTTCTCCGGAAGGATCTGCCCGCGACCTGGTACTGCGAACCATCGATTCAGCCTCCAGCTCGATCAGGCTCTCGGCCTACGTGTTTACCAGTCCTGATGTAGCGAAAGCATTGATCACAGCGAAACAGCGCGGGGTCGATGTGGCGGTGGTTGCTGATTACCAGGGCAACCTGCAGGGCAACGGCTCGCGGGCGGGGAAACACGCGCTGTCACTCCTGGTACGTGCTGGCATACCGACGCGCACGATCAGCACTTACGCAATTCACCATGACAAGTTCATCGTTGTGGATGGCAAAGCGGTAGAAACCGGAAGCTTCAACTACTCCGCTGCCGCCGCCAAAAGCAACAGCGAGAACGCATTGGTGGTTTGGAATGATGCCGATCTCGCCGAGCAATACCTGAACCACTGGCAAAGCCGGTGGGATCAGGGCAAAGCTTTCAAACCACAGTATTGAGCGAGGGTCTACCAATGGACAAAGACGAAAACCCAATGGACAAGGATCGAACGCAACAGGGTGAACGTGGTGCTTATCAGCTGACTGGAGGCAAGCGACCTGGTGAGAACGTGGCGGAGCATGTGAACGCTTCGCCACGGAATGCCGAAGACTGGGCAACCGATCACAAGCGCAGTAGTGAGCCCTCCTTCGAACTGTTTCAAAAGTACGGTCCAGCTATTCAGCCTGACATTGGCAGGGCCTACGAGGGCCCAATCGTTCACCGCGACTCCCAGTCGTTTTATCAAGCATCGCGGGTCAATGGTTACGATGTTTTGATTGAACACAAGCGCACGTCGCTCAACAGCGTGCAAGCCAACGTGTTCACCAGTGACAGGTCAGTGAGCATTCGTTATGTGTCTGAAAGCGTCGGCATAGCGAAGCCTGCCATGGAGCTGGATGGGCAAAGATCACCGGAACACCTGCCGAAAGGCGCCGCTGGAATAGGGCGGGTTTAAACCGCGTTCAATAGCTGCAGATCTAAGACAGATAAGAGGATTAGGACATGGCCAAAGAAGACGTTACTCAGACCACCTACACCATCAATCAGGAAGGCAAAGAGCGTCAGGTATTCACTGACGCAAAGGCCGCTGGAGAAGCGTGGTTCAAGGCTGACTTGAGCAATAAACCGATGATCCTGGTACAGGAGCCCGGTGATCGTGCGAAAATGTACGCTGGCACCGGTGTGCATGAAGGTAAGCCATACAAGGATTTGCCGTTTGATAATGCACCTGGTGCAGCTGATTTCAAGGCGTCGTTCAAAGGCGCTCTTGAGCTGAGCAAAAAGGAGCATGCCGGTGCTGCAGCTGGTAAGCCTGCAGAACCAGAACTTGCCAATTCAAAACCGAAGGATATGCCTGCGTACGAGCGCGCTGTCGCTGGCAAAACCTACGAAGGCAAGGTGGTTGGGTTCAAGGAGAACCAAGTCATACAGCAGATCGTGAACGGTGATCGCGTCACGCACATTGCGCATGATCGCTCCGCGCTGAGCAGTGCAAAGTCCGGCCTTGTCCACCCTGGCAAAGACTTGTCCATTCGTTACCCTTTCGCCGGTGTGGGCATCGTCAAAGATCGTCAGCTGCAGCATGAACAAAAGGTGCCTTCGCACCAGCCCAAGGGACTTGGCGGAATGGGCCGAGATTGAACCTAGGTAGATTTTAAGAAAAGGGGGCTTTGCCCCCTTTTTGCTGCCTTCGATAAATGCGATTCCGCGCCATGCTGTCAGAACGTAGCGCGGTCAAGTGGAATGGCGGGGGCCCCGCCGAAGGTGGGTCCCGCCTCCGCAGGACCGCCGCAGGCGTATTCTGCTTGACGGTGCGCAGTGACCCCCAGTCTGCGCCGGGGTGTGTGGGGTAGCTTCACCACCCCGCGCACCTGAGGCCTGGGCGACCCCAGCGAGTTGACAAGGGCAGCGCCCTTGGTGTTGCTTTGTTCTGCCGTCCAGGGGGCACCCCTGGCTGCCAGCGGCGATCCTAGCTCTGCTCGGCAATCACCTTGTTTCGGAATTCGATAGCGCGACTGATGGAAACGCCGGACAATGATTCGTAACCCAGCCACGGACCGACATAGTTTTTTAGCTGTGCCGTGGTTGGCTGCTTCGGTAATGGATCAGCAGGCGCACGCCCCAACGCTTCGCGCCAGTTACGAACCGTTGTTCTTGAAACGCCTGCAAGATCTGCCACGTCCTGGTCATGCACTATGCCCAAGAGCGGCTTGTAGCGACGTAACGGATGGTTGACCGGGAAACGCTTCGGCTTTGGGAGTGGGGGCGGTCCCGGCTTGGCCTTGACCCCTAAAGATTTGCGGTATTGATCAACGCTGTAGGCAGAAACCCCGCAAAGGCGCGCTACAGTTCGAGTTGATTCTATGCCCAACAAATGCCGGTAGGGCTCGATGGCCATTCTTACATTCCAAGCTTCGATATCGAATAGCTGACGCCGGTAACGAATTACGTTTTTTGTCGTACCGACAAGCTGAGCCAAGTCCTCGTCTCTCATGGTCCCCAGCTTGCAGTCATACCACCTGGCCTGGCCTATATTCTTCCAATCAGCCATAAAATCCTGTCATCTAAATGCGAAAGGTTCCGGCAATACCGGAACCCCATATTCTCATCACAATTCAAAAAATCATCTACACGCCTGATTTACCTGCGCTCGGTCCGTCCAGAGCGGAACGCTGTTTGCGTTCCAGCGCCTTACCGTCCAACACCGTGCGCGGCTTGATGGACTCGTTACGCTGACGCTCTCGCGCCTGCTGCAATGACAGGGCTGTAGTTTTGTCGTATCGGTTTGCAATGGCGGCAGGCAATCCGGCTATTGAGTCGGTATAGATGCGCGCTTCGTGTCTTGCCCGGCTGATGGCCACGTACCAAAGGTTTTGTGAGGTTGTCCGGCTTTTCGTGTTGATGGAGATCATCACTCGATCATTTGTAAGACCTTGGGCGCTGTGGACGGTAGCGGAATAGGCGTGCTCTAGATGCAATGGTCGGTTAGTTGGAAGGGCCACTACTCGTTCTGGCGTGCCGTCTTTCTCTTTGAGGGATGCCAGCTCGATGACGCCATTGGCGTTCCCAACAACCCGCATTCGGTCGCCGTTGGTGAGATCCAGTTTCTGATCATTACGGGTGATCCGCACCAGATCGCCAACGGAAAATTCAGGTTTCTCAAGGTTGTACACGCTGAGCTTGGTCAGCTTCCGAGGATTAAACTCGACGCGGTTCCCGTTCTTGTCTTTTACCACCAGCACGTTTCCGGGCAGGGCCTGGTCAACGGTATACAGCTCCCCTCGGGACAAGCCAGTTCTTATGTAATCCTTCTCGGGCTGTACGATCATTCCCTTTTTGTAGCTTGGAGCGTACCGTCGTTCGGCTTGTGTGGTGTCGACGCGGTTGAGCGTCGGCAGCTCTTTCCCGTTGCCTACGAGGCCAAGCGACTCCCTTGTCATTGCGTTGATCTGTTTGCGGTCCTTGTTCGTACCGGCGACGATCAATACTTCTTTGCGTTCTTCCGGCGTCAACGACATGTAGTCACGAACGATGGCTTGGTGCCGTTGGCCAGGCTCCCGGAATTCTTCAACATGATTGACATGCTCAAGTGACTTTCCCGGGTTGCCATCAGCCGCATGCTGAACAGCAATTTTTAGTTCCTGGTTCTTCTGTCGCTGAATTTCCTTGATCCGCGCAGTTTGCATACCGTTCTGCTGCAACTGGGCGAATGGTTTGCCAGCCTCGATAGCTTCCGTTTGTTTGGTGTCGCCCAGCTGGACCAGTCGGGCGCCGGACTGCTCGATGATTCGCATCAGATGCTCCATCTGGCGTGCGCCGACTACACCTGCCTCATCGAGTACGACGATTGTCCGCTCGTCCAGCTTCTTGTCTTTGGTATGGAAAAAGCTGGCGAGTGTGTGAGCGTCCAACCCTTCGTTTTTCAGTGCGGTTACTTGGTTGCCGTAGGGTGCCAAAGCAACGACACGGAAAACCGCATCGGTCGTTGTAGTCCGCTCGGTCATGGCGTTGTTGACTGACTCGATCAGCTTAACAGCGCGATCAACTGAGTAAGTTTTGCCGGTTCCTGCGTCGCCCTGGATGCCAACAAATCGGTTGCTCGTACTGACGATCACTTCCACGGCCTGGTACTGGCCTGCAGATAGTGTTGAGCCCTCAAGTGCTTTTGCTACCTGCTCCTTGCTCAACAGCGGCGCGACTAGGCCACGTCCGCTGCGCTCGATAGCGAGGATCGCCTTTTCTCGTTTCAACGCCCGTTGAGTGGTGTACCGTTTTTCAGCTTCAACCAAAGAGCCACGGGTGATCGCCATCTTGACGTACTGCTGGGCTTCCTTGTCAGTCCAGCCCTTTTGTTCTTTCAGCAATGCGCGCCACCCAGCAGGTGACAGCGCCGTCCCATCCTTACCTGTGGCCATCGTGTAGGTTGGTGGAGATTCGATAAGCGTTCCCTGTTTCACCAGACGCTTGATTTCATCGTCGACTTCGGATGGCGATGCCAAGCCAACAGCGCGCCGTAGCGCAGCTGTGCGCAGATCAGACTCGCCGACAACCTGCTCACGTTCGGTCAAGTGGTTTATGGCGTATTGCACCACTGCTTGGCCAGCGGTGATGCCTTCCGGCAGGTTGTGTTCTGCATGGATGCTCTCTGAGCGCCTACCGTACTCGCGGTTATCAAGCTGACTGCGGCCGCCGAACTCGATACCTAGATCTCGCGCCTTGATGACCCAGTATTCTTTGACCAAATGACGGTCGCGCTCGTCTTTGCGTGGCCTGGTGGCCATCGCAATAATTTGTTTCTCCAAGGCCGTGGCGTTGCTTCGTGTTTTCCCGTCCTTGGCCAACGCTTCCTCGATCACCTTGGACCGGCTCGAAAACGCCTCGATCTGGTCCCTCGAAATATGGGCCAGCTCGAAATTCCCGTCTTTGTCCAACACCCGAATTTCATAGCCCAGCTCGCGCAGCTCCTTGGCCAGCTCGCCCTTGTACATGGCGTCGATCTGCGGTTGGATCTTGAAAATATCGTCGTTGTGTATTGCTCGCCATTTACCGTCTGCACGCCGTGTCGCGTTCATGACTACGGCGTGGGTGTGCAACTGAGGATCTTTGGCGCGGCTGAGTTCATGGCGAAACTTACCGATGATCAGGTTGCCCGTTCGTTCGAGCATGGACTTGCCATGTTCCTTTCGGCGGGTCTGCGCCAGTTTCTCGACATGCTCCATCGCTTTGGTTACTGCGCGGTCGTGCGCAGCTACCACGTCCTTGTCACCGGCGATCAGGGCTTGCATAGACACAGATTTCGGAGCTGAGAACGTCAGATCCAAACCCATCCGACGATTAACTATTTGACCTGTTTCCTTGTTGACGGGCTTGGGCATCAGCTCGCCGTTCGGAAGCTTGCCGTCAAAAAGCTTGGCCAGCTCCTTCTGGTCGATTGGCCCATCCAGGCCTAAAAGCTCGGCGCCGATTCCCTGCCACTCGCCGGGGGACTCTTTTGCGTAGTAGTCGTCTGCAGCTGTGTAGTAGCCAGCTGCAGCGTACTGGTTGCTCCCCTTGATAGAGGTAACATTGAACATGGCTACCTCGTTACGCGGCTTGACCGGTTATCATGATTGCCTGGGCGCGCTCTTTGTAATCAATGTACGGCGTCTTTACCTTGGTGATCGGGAAGTCTTCACCGAATTTCACGTAGGCGACCAGATCTGGAAGGTTGGAGATTTCAGAAGCCTGAACCACCGGCTCATCCCGCGTGACTTCCTCGGTCCTGGTCAACTTGCCCGCGGTGTAGGATTTCCGCCAACGCTTAACATCGTGAGAGCCGAGGATTTCGCTGGCCATGCCTGCGTTCTTGGCGTTCGCTGCAGCAAGAATGACGTAATTTCGGAAGCACGAAAGCAGCGTTTCCGCATCGTCACGGCCATAACTGGCGTTGAGTTGCGACCAATCCTGCAGGCTGCCGACCATACGCAGACCATGTTTCCGCCCTTTGGTCGCCGCAGGAACGAAGCTTTCCAGTTTGCCGAGGGACTGCAGCTCGTCGAGGAACAGCCATAGCCGTTTGCCTGTCATCGGCTCTGAGCTGAGGATCGTTGCACAGATGGTGTCAATCCACGTGGCCACCAGTGGTTTCATGGTGTCCCGCATGTCCTCCCGCCAAGTGATGAACAGATTGCCGGCATTAGGATCGTTCACCCATTGGTAGATGGAAAAATCGCCCTTGCTCATGTAGCGCAGCGGACGAATGTATTTGTTCATCATGAACTGGATGCTGGCGATTGCCTTCTCTGCGTTGTCGCGGAAGTAGCCCTCGGAGTCCGTGTTGGCCAGGAAAGCGCGGATGGTGTCGCCATCCTCCCGCACCAGCAAATTCACCAGCGTGTCTTGGTTCGGGTTGTTGGTTTCTTTCAGCTTGCGCATGGTGTCGGACAATACGTCGCGAGCGTACGCGCACCATTGCTCGTCACTCGGGTCGACCTGGGGCGGGATTATCGACTTGGCCATCCGGTTGAAGTCATGGATGCCACGGATCTCGTTGAAGATGGTCCAGCCAGCGGAGCGGGCGTCGAATGGGTTGAGAATGTAATCGCCTTTGAAACTGAATTTCGAATAGAACGTGCCGTTTGGGTCGACAACGGCCATGCGATCACCACGCTTCAATGCCGAGGCGATCATGCCTTCCATGGTCACCGACTTACCGGCACCGATAGACGCGCAGATCATCGTGTTTCGATCTTCAAGGTGCAGAGGCATAGGCAGCTTGCCAATCATGACCGGCTCAGACTTGGCCAACCCTCGCTTTTTCCGCTCGCGATTCGTCTTCTCGTTACGGCGGCGCACCTTTGCCTTGACGGTATGCCAGTTTTTTATCTCCGAGCCCCGCAAAAATTCCTGGTACTGCTCGCCCCGGAACCCATCGTCACAATACTCGTACAGGTAATAAACCAGCGAAGCGGCGACCGCTGACGTGGCAATTGTGGCCCCCAGTACAATCGGGTTCTGCCAGCCGTTGTGAAGCGTTTCCTTGAACGCTGCAGGGAATGGCGTCAACGGCATCTGTGCCAAATAAACGCCTGCTGCCCATCCAGCGATCGGCAAACCGAAACCCGCTGTCATCACTGCAGAATCGACTTCTCTTTTATGCATTGTCCTCTCCTGATAGACGTTCGATATCGCTGGCCAGCTCTGGCAACAGCGTACTGATCAACTGATCGGTATCGACCAGATGGCTGAGTTCGGCACGCAATTGGTTGACCTTTCCTTGCTGTAAACCTTGGCGCAGCAAGTAGACAGCAATGGTCAAAAGGGTGCGATTTTGCGCCTGAGCCTGGCTGACGTTTTCGAGCAAACCAAGCATGCGTTGCTGATCTGCCCAGCTGTCCAAATCGGTCTGTCGGCTCCCCGATTTTTCGTTGGCCAGAGCCTTGTCACGCACGTAGGTGGACAGGTGTTTGTAGCCTGCCAACGCTGCCGCTTGCTCAAGGCGAGCCTCTTGGTCGTCGTTTAAACGTATTGGAAGTGTCTTCGCCACGGTGGTCCTCTCTGAGCCAAATATGGGACTAATTCAGGATAACGATAACTTCCGAAATAGCGTATAGCAAATGCAATACATAAAATGCTTGATTTTATTGGTCTAAATGATAATTTTGTAATACATATGTATAGCGCATGAAATTCATGAATTTGCTCTGTAAGCCGCTCCCAGCGCGGCTTTAACCTACCGCTAGGGGGGTGCGTGTTGTGTATTGAGACTTTGACCCTGTTAAGGGGAAAAGTTGAAGCTCTTGTTAAGGGCGTATCCACTAGTCAGGCCGCAGGCCGTAGGGGGGTAGCACAGATGGTATGCAGAAAGGGTGCAGGAAGGGTGCTAAGAGAGTGCAAGAGGGGTGCAACTTGACTACAGGTAGGGGGCGATTAAGATGCACCTAGAGTGCAATAGGGGTGCAGATAGGGTGCAAAATGGGCGACAAAGATCTAACGAATGCACTGATGGCGGTAGGGCCTGAGTCAAAGGCAGCGAAAATACGCCAGGTGATGCCATTGATTGAGCAACAACTGAGCGCGGGTGTACGTCGCCAAGTGATCCTGGATGTGTTGAAACAACAGGGGATCGAGCTGAGCATGGAGACGCTGAAAAGTTACCTGTATCGGTATCGAAAAACGCAACGACAGAAGCCCACGCAATCGAACCAAACTACGAACCCAGCGCCAAGCATGCAGCCAGTGGTTGAGCGAGGGGAGCCAGAAATAGAAGGAGGTGTATCGTACGATACAGATGGAGAAACGAAGGTCAGTCAAGCGGCCCCGTTGGGGCGCTTGAGCTGAGCAAGATTATGAATCCTGGGGATGATCAGAACGCCTCAGATCTGGCCATGTATGAGAATGCAGGCCGTCGAAAAAGGACGCCAAAATGAAAATCGCAGTAGTCAATTTCAGCGGTAACACCGGCAAGACAACCTTGTCCGATTCGCTGCTGTCGCCACGCATGGGCGGCGTACGTTTCGCGGTAGAAACGATCAATGCCGGCGCATCGGATGATGCCGCCGAGATCGAGCTGCTCAAGGGTCGCCGGTTCGGTGAGTTGTCGGAAATTCTCATGACGGAAGACAACGCCGTGGTCGACGTTGGAGCATCCAACGTCGAGGATTTTTTCAAGTACATGGGCCAGTTTGCAGGCTCGCACGAAGAATTCGATTTCTTCCTGGTGCCCACGGTATCCGAGAAAAAACAGCAAGCGGACACCATCAACACGATCAAGACGCTGGCCACGCTGGGCGTTCCGCGCAGCCGGATTCTGGTGGTCTTCAACAAGGTCGAGATCGACGACGCGGACGACTTGCCGCACACCTTCGCAGCGTTGATGGGTTTCCACGAGCTGGAGAAGAAATTCATGCTCAAGCGTGATGCGGTGATTTACTCGAACGAAGTGTTCGAACGCCTCCGGGCTTTGAAAACCAGCATCGCCGCTGTGGTGCAGGACACCACGGATTACCGCGAGCAACTGCGAGCCGCGCAAGACGATGCCGCAAAGGAACAGGCCAAACGGATGATCTCTGTGCAGCGCCTGGCAAAGTCGGCCTGGCAGAACCTCGATCAGGTGTACGCCACGCTGTTTGGAAAGGGGAAGTAAGCGATGGCCAAGGACGCTACGACAGCGCGTGAAGCGATGGTCGGGCAGATGATGGAAGATTTCGACGCGCTCGTCCGTCGCCTGGAACAGGTAGACGGCGAGTTGGCGGCGAAGATCTCCGAGGCGGTGCGCGATGGCTCGGGTAAGGCTCTGCTCCAGTCGCAGATGAACTTCGAATCCATGATGGAAAAGGAGCGCAATGCCCTGATCCTTGCCGGACGCGAAGCGGTCGCAAGGATTGGTAACGAGATTAACCGGAGTTCGGCCAATCTGATCACGGCGCAAGCGCAGCGCCGCGCCGTAGGATTTTGCGCAATGCTCATCGGCGCCGGTGTGGTTATCGGCGCACTTCTCATGGTTGTAGGCCAGCAGCTCAGGCTGTTCGGTTGATCGAGGGGGCACGCCCCCTTTTTTTGGGGTGTATCCTGTATCGTACGATACAGGATATGCTTTCCTACGAATTACACCCGCCCCGCCGCTGGTAATCAGGCTTTGGGGTTTTTCTCGCATGCGAGAAAGGAGTCCTTATGTCCGCTACACCAAGTCAGCAGCTTTACGAAGAAATTGAAGGGGCCTATGACTGGTTCAATGAAAAGTTGTTTGGCGGGCAGCTGCCCGGCTGCATTTTCACCCTGCAGCGAAAAGCCAATACGTTTGGGTATTTCTCGCCGTCGCGTTTCCTGCGCCGGAACGGCGCGGGAAAAAGCGATGAGATTGCGCTCAACTGTGCGTACTTCGCGCATCGTCGGATCGATCAGACGCTTTCCACGCTTGCACATGAACAGGTTCATCAGTGGCAAGACCACTTCGGCACGCGATCACGAAGCGGCTACCACAACCGCGAGTGGGCCAACAAAATGAAGTCCATCGGACTGATGCCGTCCGATACAGGTGAGCCAGGTGGTAAGCAATGCGGCCAGCAGATGACGCACTACATCATTGATGGTGGGCCATTCGCTGTTGCATGCCAGGAACTGATTGAACAGGGCGGCATGCTTTCTTGGATTGACGTGGTTACCCAACGGGTGGCCATGTCAGCGACCCAGCTTTACGGGCCTGATGGAAAACCCGTCGAACAGCCTGTGGCTGATCCGACGATAGACATACTGGCGCTAACTTCGGCGGGGTTGCTGACTCCTGCCACAAACCCCGAGGATCCGAAGAACAAGCGCAAATACACATGCCCGAGCTGCCATTTGAATTTGTGGGGTAAGCCAGGTTTGAGCGGTCGCGTGCAATGCGTCGACTGCAATGTGCCGTTCGTGGATTCAAAAGAACTGGTGGAAGTCCCAGCAGATCCATCACCCAGTTGAGCCGGTCGCAAATGTCTGACGTTTCAGGATGAACGTCAGTTGATTGCGGCTGGCCGCTGCCGGTCAGGCGACGTATGAGCTGCGGATCCAAGGGCGCAGCTCTTGGTCGCCGAAGGCTGCTTTTTCGCTGCAGGAGCTCACGCACGAAAAATCGTCCAGCGAGCGAGGCCCAACAAAGGCCAGAGCGAGCGGAGCAGTTGTCCACGGGCTGGACGTGCTGTTTGCCCGGGCGGTGGGCAACTGCAGGACGATTTCCTGAGCCGTGCAAAGATCTTGAACGTGAGTTGCTGCAGCGTCCGGCCGCCAGGCCGGAAGGTTTTAAATCCGACCGGGAGGTCGGCCAAGGTAAAACCCTGTGCCGTTACAAAGCAAGCGGAGCGCGCAGGCCGAAGGCCGGAGGCGTGAGGATGGAAGCCCGAAGGGCCAAGACCTGGCGCGCTTTTGGCCAGGGCTTGGTTCACGACAGCCGCCCCCCGAAGGGGGCACGCACAGGGAAATTAGGGGGTAGATCTAGGCTGGATTCTTGTTTGCAGCGGGGGCAATCGCCGCCCACTGTTTGGCACCGTTTGAATAATCACCACCTTCGGCAATGAACACTTGGCCATCTTCTAAAACCGCGTACACACCTGGTCTTTCATGGTCAGGGTCGCGCAGTTCATTTTTCCAGCAGTAGGCAGACTGCTCCCAAATACACACGATCCCACCAGACTGTTCTTGGTTATTTTTACGCCATACCTGGGCGATCTGTCGAAGGTCAGCAATTTGGTGTTGCATGCGGCACCTCATTTTTGGAATCAGTTGATGTTACGCAACGAGCATTCTAACCCTGGGCTGGCAATGGAATATTAGGCGACGTTGGGGTAACGCATGGCATCCGGGCCGGGTTTTTCGCAATCTCCGCGCAGTGACTTTCATAGTCAGCTTGGGCGCGGTCCTTGGCGTATTTTTGTTGAATCCATCCGGCTACCAAAAAGATGGCCAACCCAACGAATAGGATTTTATGGCGTCGTGATGTGGCGGTTTTCATTGGTGAGTTCCATTCATTTTGATTCGGGATAAACGATGCCTTGCAGCGTCCAGCTTACAAAGCGGTGAGCCTGTTCAATCTCGCTTTCCAACGCTTGCCGATCCGGGCAGTTGTGATCATCGGCGGCGTCTTGCAACAGGCGCACGCGGTCGAGCTGGTGCAGCAACTCAGGCGTGAGGGTCACAGTTTGAGGCGCGAACGTGTACGCCACCGGGTCATCTTCAAACAGCACCGGCAGGGCCATGCCGTTGTTTTTGAGCCATGATTTAAAATCGGTCTTACGCATCCTTGCCTCCCTTTTTCGTTGCCGGTTTGGCATCCATGTAGGGCTTGGCCATCTCCATGACTTGCGCGGCCAGCTCGGGCGGTAACCAGACCATAACGGGCACCAGCTCACTGGCCCCGTGCTCGTCTAGGATTGCCCGAACTCGCTTTACTGCTGCGTGAACGGTCTGTTTAGACATGTCCCTAGCGTTGGCCACGTCTTGCGGTCGCTGGCCATCTACCAAGATGGCCTTGGCGATCTCTACCGTAGAGACCGCCAAGCGACGCGAGGCGAATACCGGCGATATTCTTTTCCAGTCCTCGGCGGTGTAAATCGACTGCATGTAGTAACTCCGTTTTTCAGTGGTCAATGATTCGTGGCCACCGCTGTGCAGATCCGGGAACGGATCTCGCTATGGGTGATGATCGACAGACACAGGAACGACCAGCAATGACCGAAACAACGGGCATACACGCGCACCAAATCGCCGACCTCGGGGGCCTGCAGTATGAATGAATCGCCGGTGTCATCGGCGAAGTAGTCCAACACCTGGCCATGACTGACCGCAAAATCAAAGCGCGCCTCAGTGATGCGCGCAGGCTTGGTGCCGTTGGCCGATTCCTGCGCCTGCAGGAAAGCGGTTTGATCGTCCAGCACTGCGCCGGGGTGACGCACGCGAATCTCCGGCAACATTAGCCAGCTGCAGCGAGCGGCCCACATGTTGGGGCCAATCTCGCGGGCGTAATCAATGATTGTGGTTTGACCTGGTACAAAGAAAACTTTCGGCATGGCGGCTATCTCCTTGCGAGGTAGGCCGGGCGTGTAGCGCCCGGCCTGAACTTGTTAGGCGGCTTCGCGAATGTGCTGAGCCAGAACCCAAAGGGCGCGATTTAGCTTCACGTCCTGGTCAATGCCGGTGACGGCGCGGGTACTGGTGCGGCGACCTTGCTTGTTGCGACCTGTAAGCCCTCCCTTGATGGAGTTTTCCTGTACGCGGTTGAATGTGGTCCAGAGATCATCGGTGCGATCTTCACGGCGGCGAGGCATGAGCAGCTGTGAAGCTGTCACAGGCGCCGGGCCTTCGGCTGGGTCGTAGCGGTACGCTAATGCAGCTTCGGCGAAAGCGTGTTGCAGCTCGGGGCGAATCTGGATTTGCTTCATGGTTTCGCGCTGATCCTCGATCAGTGCGAATTGGTCCAGCACCTCATATGCCCCCTCGATGACTTCGCCGATTACGTCTTGTCGACCGCTGTGACGGACTTTCTGATCCATCGCGGCTTCGCCCAGGACAAGGCCGTTGGCGCACACAAAGCGGAAGCACCCGCCCATCATTTGATAACTGCTGGTGCCATCGTGGCTGTTGAGCAGGATGATTTCGTTGGCTTCCTTGTCCATGATGTTGGACGCATGGCGCAGGCGGATCATGTGTTTGGTGTGCTGGATCTTGTCGGAGTTACGCACGCGGGTTTGGCAAGCCATGAAGGGTTCGAACCCTTCTGCGCGCAGCGCGGTAAGCACGTCGACGGTTGGGATGTAGCGGTAGCGATCGGAGCGGCTGTCGTGCGCTTCGACGGCAAAGATGGACGGCGCGACACGCGCGATTTCGTCGTTAGTCAAAGGGGTGTTGCTGCGAACCATGCAAGGGTTGCGGAAGCTGCTGGATAGACGCATTTTTGAATCTCCTTCGCGATGTGCCTGGGCGGTTGCCGCCGCTGGTTCCAGGCTGTCTTAGCGGTATTGCTTCGACATAGAAATTATCGCAAAAGATCGTTACCAAGTCAACTAAAGGTATAATCTAATTGTACTATTTTGTCTGTAAAAAAGCCCGGCGCTGGGCCGGGCTCTAGTTGCACAGACCGTCACGTCTACTGCAGCAGGCAAGAAAAACGATAGGGGTCCATGAAGGGAATGTCGTCATCCATGGGGTCATATGCGGGCTGCGGTTGCGGGGCCGGTTGTTGTGGTCGCCGCTGTTGCTGCGCCTGGTTGGTGCCGTCCTGGTTCTGCGGTCTACCCCCCAGCAGCTGCATGGTGCCTTGCATGTCTACGACAATTTCTGTCGTGTAACGCTTGATACCGTCCTTCTCCCATTCGCGGGTTTGCAGCTTGCCTTCGATGTAGACCTGTGAACCTTTGCGCAGATACTCGCCGGCAATCTCGGCCACCTTGCCGAACAGGGATACCCGGTGCCGCTCGGTTTTTTCGACCTTCTGCCCGGTTTGCTTATCTGTCCATTGCTCACTGGTGGCCAAGCTCAAATTGGTCACGGCGTTACCGTTGGGAAGGTAACGAACCTCGGGATCCTGACCGCAAGTCCCTATTAGAATCACTTTGTTTACGCCACGGGCCATGATGGAAACTCCTTTTAGATGCCCCGGCGTACAGGGGCGGCGGGGTGGTTTTAGTATGCGTCGCCTTCGAAGCAACCGCACGGGCACGTCTGTTCATCAAGGCCGTGTTGGCAATAGCCGTTCTCGGCGTCCTCCTGTTCGCGTGCGGCATTTTCGCTTGCATTCATGTAGCCATATTCGCGGGCATACACGAAAACTTCCGCGAACTCGGGGGCTGTTTCGTCTGTGCCGAACTCGGCCTCGACACCCGCGCAAAAGAAGTTATGCACGACAGTTTCGTACGTCGAACCACGCTTGCAAGCGTCAGAGAAGATCGCGTCGAACTTGGCTTTCATGTCGTCGATATTGGAAGTCATCGGCTTAGAAATACCTTTGGCAAAAGCCAGGAAGTCATCAGTGGTCAGCCAGTTGTGAAAGATCGGGGCGGTGGTTTGAAACTGGGTATGAGTGTTCATTGAAAGCTCCTTCGCGATTTGCCTGGGCGGTTGCCGCCGCTGGTTCCAAGCTGCCGAAGCAGGATTGCTTCGACGGAGAAATTATCTCAACAAACACAAACATAGTAAACTATAAGTATCATCCAATATGACTATTTATTTACTTTTTCGCATGCGAGAATAGGCCATTCCGCTCGACTATGTGTCATATATATAATACACTTATACCCATGAAAACGATTATCCAAACCGCCACTTACATGACTTGGGAACGCAAACTGCGTGACAAGAAGGCCAAACTGATTATCGCGGCGCGGGTGCTGCGGGTAGCCCACGGGTTGGTCGGTGACGTGCAGCCAGTAGGTCAAGGCGTCAGTGAGTTGCGAATTCATCATGGCCCCGGTTACCGGGTGTATTTCCAGCAGCGCGGCGATCAGCTGGTCCTATTGCTCTGCGGTGGGGATAAAAGCAGTCAGGCGCGGGATATAGAAACCGCTAAAACTCTGGCAAGCCAGTGGAGTGCAGACGAATGAAAGAACCAATTTACGAATACGATCCAGCGGAATTACTCACTGACGCGGAATCTATCGCCATCTTTATGGCTGATGCTTTCGAATCGGGGGATGCCTCCTTTATCGCGCAAGCGCTGAGCGTGGTAGCTCGCGCCAAAGGCATGACCTCAATTGCAGAAGAGGCAGGCGTCACCCGCGCACACCTCTACAATCTGAAAAACGGCAATCCGACATTGAAAACCATGATCGGCGTGATGCGTGCGGTAGGCCTGGACATGACAGCAAAACAGCACGTCGACCTAGCCAACGGGTAAACGTTGCGCTGACTCAAACCCGCCGTTGTGCGGTTTTTTTT